>JAHQVY010000005.1 GCA_019634095.1 Cellvibrionaceae bacterium | reverse complement strand
TTGAGATTGCGCCCGCCTATGAGTACTTCACCGGTGGAAGAGCGCTCCATTAACATAATCAACTTCATCAATGTACTTTTGCCGGCACCCGAATGGCCGGTGAGAAACAGCATCTCCCCGTCCTCCACGTCGAAGGTTACGCTGGAAAGCGCCTCCTGTCCGCTGGCGTAGCGCTTGCTTACGCCGCTAAAACTTATCATTCAGGGCTCTCCCATTGCGGGGCGCCCCAGACAGCCGATACACCGAGCCTGCGGATAAGCGTGTGGAGATGTGGGGTACACTTAGGGGAAACTAAATTGATTGGCATATCGCATTACCGTAAAGACAAATGCCGGCTGCTCTTCAACGGGCCTAGCTCGCTTTTAATTACAAGGTTTCTTCAAACTCGCCGGCGCCACGCGCCGCGGCTTGGGGACGTGCACCAAATAATATCCAGCTTTAAATGGTGCTTGTTGCCGTTAAAGGATCCATTAGCTCGACTAGGGTACCCACCGACACCTAAGCACGGAGAAAGCTCGGCTTCTAATTCCGCACTATTTCATGCACGGGCTTTACTCACTATTTTCAGGCATCAGCGCTTCGATAAAACTCGCCGCCGAAAAGGGCTGCAAATCGTCAATAGATTCGCCGACACCAATAAACCGCACCGGAATTTGATGCTTGTTGGCCAGTGCGAAAATAATACCGCCCTTAGCGGTGCCATCGAGCTTAGTCAGCGCGATACCGGTGACGCCGGCAGCCGACTTAAACTGTTCGGTTTGATTCACCGCATTCTGGCCGGTACCGGCATCCAGTACCAGCAAAACCTCGTGTGGGGCTGTGGCATCGAGCTTGGCCATCACCCTTTTCACCTTGGCCAGTTCATCCATTAAATTACTCTTGTTGTGCAGTCGCCCTGCAGTGTCGGCAATGACAATATCAATATTACGCGATTGTGCGGACTGTACCGCATCAAAAATAACCGATGCGCTATCGGCACCGGTGTGCTGGGCAACAACCGGCACGCGATTGCGCTCACCCCAAACTTGCAACTGCTCAACCGCCGCAGCGCGGAAGGTGTCGCCGGCGGCTAACATAACCGATTTGCCTTCACTTTGATACTTTTTGGCCAACTTGCCGATGGTTGTGGTTTTACCTACTCCGTTAACCCCCACCACCAGCACCACGAAGGGCTGGTGGTCACGGGTAACCTCCAGAGGCGCTTCCACTTTTTCAAGCATACTCTGCATCAGTTCGCGCAACACGGCAAATAGCGCCTGGGAATCGGACAGCCGCTTGCGCTCCACCCTTTGGGTCAGCTCGTCGATAATTTCCGTCGTCGCCTCCACCCCCACATCGGCCATTAAAAGTAGCGTTTCAATTTCTTCAAACAGTTCCTCATCAATGGCCTTTTTGCCCAATAGTAACTCGCCCAAGCCAGCACTCAATTGGGCGCTGGTGCGCGATAAGCCGCGCTTTATGCGCGCAAACAGCCCCGCGGGCTGCTCATCTGCAGCCTCCTCAGTGATCTCAGCCTCGGTTTGTACGGCCGAATCGGTTTGCGGCTCTGCCGAGTCGGTTTGCGGCTTGCTTTTTTTGCGTCTAAAAAACATGATGTGTCATCAACTCCAAAACGAATCTAATTATCCTAACATTTTCATGGCTAGGTCAGTGAACACCAAAGTGTCCAAAACGTCCGCACTGCGTATTAGTGGCGGCGAATGGCGCGGTCAAAAGCTTCCCATTGTCGACTTGCCCGGCTTGCGTCCCACCGGCAGCCGCATACGCGAGACCCTGTTTAACTGGTTGCAAGCCGATCTCACCCAGCGCCGCTGCCTCGACCTGTTTGCGGGCAGCGGCGCACTGTCCTTTGAAGCACTGTCTCGAGGTGCGCGCGAAGCGCACTTGGTAGAACTCGAAGCGGCGGCGGCAAAGCAGCTGCGAGCCAATGTGGCGAAATTGCACTGTACTTCCGCTAGAATTTACCAAACAAGTGCTCTGAGCTGGCTGTCCCAGGCCAATTTTCAGGAGCACTTCGATTTGGTATTTCTCGATCCACCCTTTGCCAAAAAGTTGTGGCTCGACACATTGGACGCGCTGCAAACTAGCGGGATTTTAAAAAGCGACGCCTTGATATATATTGAACACCCAAAAAGTGCGCCACTGGCGTACCCGGGCCTCACCCCACTAAAAGAGAAAACCAGCGGCGAAGTGCGTTACGGGCTGTATCGGCTAAGTACTTCACTTCTCGCTTAACGGCAAGTAAGCGCAGGCTACTGCGGCGAGTCGAAAGTAAGCATTAAAACGATATAAAAATGCGATTTACAGCAATTCTTCAACACTCTACTAAGGTTTTTTCTGACTATGAAAACGAAACGTGTGGTTTACCCCGGTACCTTCGACCCTATCACCAACGGCCATATTGATTTAGTCACACGCGCCTCGAAACTGTTTGACGAGGTAGTACTCGCTGTCGCCGCCAATGACCGCAAAAACCCGCTTTTTAGTATAGAAGAGCGGGTTAACTTGGCGAAAAACGTACTGCCAGAGTTTGATAATGTGGAGATCTGTGGCTTCGACGGACTCTTAAAAGATTTAGTTGAATCCAAAAAAGCCCACGGCGTAGTGCGCGGTCTGCGCGCGGTGTCTGATTTCGAATACGAATTTCAACTCGCTAATATGAATCGCGTGCTGGCGCCGTCAATGGAAAGCTTGTTCCTTACCCCCGCGGAACATTTGTCCTATATATCGTCATCCCTCGTAAAAGAAATTTCTTCACTGGGTGGCGATGTATCTAAATTTGTGCCAAGTCTGGTGGCGACCGCTTTGCGAGACAAATTTCAGTCTCTCAAGGCCAAGTGAAAGACCACTGCGGTACATTTTCTTACTTGGTACTGGCAAATCGGCGAAACCGCGGGACGAGTGCTAAGATCTTAACAGCGATATCAAATACGCGGCAGATCGGCGGGAGGGCTGTGGTCAGCAGCTGAACGCCCTCTCAAGTCCATCAATATTTTTTGCACTGCCGTATAGCTATTTTGCACCCGCTTACGCGGGCAGCGCTCGCCCCTGGGCAGCGCGCTTTCGTTCACACTGCGGCGGTCGGTTCCGAAACAGCCGCGGCGTGTCTTGCCATACTGTTGTAAAACAGCCGGCGCAAACCTGTTTAAAAACGCCTTTCAATCAGCATTGCCCGGCGATAACTGAGCGGCCGGACGAAAACTTAAAGCGCAGCTGGAAGGCAGGTAATAAATTGCAGTGAAAAAGATCGGGGGAACCCATGTCAGAATCGGCAGAAAATATTTGCATCGAAAGTGGCCTCGATCGGCAAACACTCAACCTTATTAAAAAGCGCTTTACCCACATCAACCGCCAAAGGCTGCTGCGATTAAGAAGTGTCCTCAACAAGCATCAACAGCTGGTTATTCAATCACTGCCCTTGCTTTTCCATAGCAATCACCCAGTTCTGCCCGGTTATGTGTCGCAGCACAGCCCTGCGAGGCTGGCCCGTTTCAATCCCGATGAAGAACAATTGCGCATCGGTCGCTTACTGGCGCGCAGCTTTAATTTTCGCCCCGACGCTCGACCGCCAGACATTCTCGGCATCTATGTTATGGGCAGCGTCGGCACCATTGCGCAAAACGGGGGCAGCGACTTAGATATTTGGCTGTGCCATCGACCTGACATAGACACGCAGAAACGCTGCGAGCTCGCAAAAAAATGTGAGCGCATTAGTGCTTGGGCATCGAAAGCTCATCTCGAAATGCATTTTTTCCCGATGGATGCACGAGCATTCCGCGATGGCGATCGCTTATCGATGGACAGCGAATCCAGCGGCAGCACCCAGCAATTATTTTTGCTGGACGAATTTTACCGCAGCGCAATTCACCTAGGTGGCCGCCTTCCACTGTGGTGGTTTGTGCCGCCGCAGAATGAACAGCAATACAACGGACACGTGCACACGCTATTGCAGCGCGGGTTTCTGCGCTCGGAAGATCTGCTCGACTTCGGCGGCTTGGACAATCTTGTCGATAGCGAATACATTAGCGCCGGCATTTGGCAGCTGTACAAAGCAATTGAATCGCCCTACAAATCCATCATAAAACTCCTATTGCTCGAAGCCTACGCCAGCGAGCAACCCAATATCACGCCACTTGCTCTCAGCTTCAAACAACTCGTTTACCAAGGTATTTTAGATATCGATCAATTGGATAGCTATTTACTTAGCTACCAGCGCATCGAACAGTATTTAGTGAACAGCCAACAAAACAACCGACTGGACTTGGCTCGCCGCTGCTTCTATTTCAAAGTCAATCGCGCCCTTAGCAAACCCGTAAAACAAGCACATTGCGCCTGGCAACGGGACGCCATCCAACATCTGGTGGAACAATGGCGGTGGTCGCAGCAGAAGCTGGTGCAACTCGACAACCGAGCTCGGTGGCGAGCCATAGAGGTGAGCCAAGAACGCAATGCGCTGGTGGCCGAACTGAATCGCTGTTATCAATTTCTGCTTGACGCTGCCAACACGAGCCGCGCATCGCGCCGCCTGTCGGGGGAAGAACTCAAGGTGCTGGGGCGCAAACTGCAAGCCGCGTTTGAGCGCCGGCCCGGTAAAATTGAATGGCTCAACCCCAATATCAGTAAAGACCTGAGTGAAAAAGCCCTGAGCCTGAAGCGAGTATATTACGACGCAGATCAAGACAAGCCAGCGACTTGGCTTGCGGTGTCGCTAGAAAACGGCGGGCAAGATACGCTGTACAGCGCGACCATTCTGGCAGAGCTGCTGATATGGTGTTATTTCAATGGTATTTGCGATAGCAATACCTATTTCGATCTGGACGACTGCAGCTTAATCAACAGCCAGGAGCTTCGCAAACTACTGAGCGTCTTCAAATCTTGGTTACCGCAGCCCCAGCAAAGTAGCAAGCACTGCGAATTTCAACAAACGGCGCGTCCAACCCAGTTGCTCCTCCTAGTGAATTTTGCTCTCCAGCCAACACAAGACACCAATAATGGCTCGCGCCACCTCGATGCCGATGTCGACGCACTCTGCGACCCCCGCAGTGGCAACAGCCTAATACAGTCGCTCGACTTGTTGAGCTTCAATAGTTGGAATGAGCTGTGTTGCAAGCGTTTTGAAGGCGATAATGCTCTGCTGGAGGCCATCAGTAACTATTTGCAGCAGTGCACGCCAGAGTCTGAGCAACAACCGCCGCCACTGCGCATCGAGTACTTCGGCGATATCCAGGCACTGAGCGTGGCGCATCGTGTGCGCCATTTATTTGCCGGCATCAATCGCAGCTGCTTCCCCCAGGCAAACCCTAGCGCAAGCCGCTTTATTTTCAAACTTAACCGACAATACCATTGCCTACAGCCCTACCCGAACAGTGTGGAAACACGAAGCTTTACGGATAAAAAATTTTTAATGGACTACCTCAGCTTGGCGCAAACTTACCCCAGCAAAATTATTCTCGACTCAAAAACCTTGCAGCGCGACCCCTTAGAGGCCATATTTTCCCGCTTGAACCCGCCGACCATCAGTGTGATTTACCAGCGCTTTGACTTTGGCTGGGAATTATTCGTAGCGGGCGAGCAGGGCGCCCTGCAACAGTTCGTCCTCAGGGGCAGCCCCGACTTTAATCCGCTGGTATCGTTACACCATTTTTTACGCAATGTTTTAAAACGAGAAAACCTAGCCAGCAACAGCCGACCACCGGATTTTGGTGTCAAAACGATCGAGTTTTACGAGCTCATTCCCAGCCCTGCGGATGGCTTCAGCTGCCAGCGCCGCTCCGTGCCCTCGGAAAGCAAGGCCAGCTGCAGCTTCGCGCTCACGGCCAACGGTCATCTGGACAACAATGAACAAATCGTCTTTGACTTTTATTGTGACGACCAAAGTTTTAGCGCTACATCCCTCGGCGAGCAGCTTTACACGGTGGTCGCACAATCTATACTCTCTCGACGTCAATCTGGCGAAAACTATCCGGTGTATCTCACTGATTTGGATTTGAACTTGTGCCGTAAACGGCTTTGCAAAACTGGCTATTTGCAAACCAGCCATTACCTGCACTACAAAAAGACAATAGAACAGAACTTGAATCAGTGCCTGGGAAGGGTGTTACATGGATAAAACCTCCGCCGAGAGGAAAGTTGCAAGGCGTGTTGCCGCAACGACCTCGTCGTACACTTAGGAAGGGCCGGCAATTAAAGCGGAGCCGCTCAGATTTCCGAGCAAACCACTTGCCGTGCTGTTTGACCGTTTAGCTATTTACAAATACACCGCAAACTCGGCGCCGTTCAATTCCCGCAACACTTCACCCAAAATTGGTATCAACGGCTTTTCCGTGTCGATACACAACCACTCACCGTCAAAGCATTCAAATTTGCATGGCTCGATTTGTGGATACTCCAGAATCAGCAACTGGGGGTCACTGTGCGCTTTGATCACCACCTGCGAATCACCGCGGGCAATTTTAATTTGCCACTCAGAAACAGAGACAAGAAAACTCGCCTCCGACTCTTCTATCGCTTCACTGATATCAGTAAAAAGCAAGTCAAGCTGCCTGCGAAAATCATTACCGTTCATGCTTACCTCACCGACCTAAATCCTGACAACTTCGGCTTCTGGTCTACCGGAGCACAGCCAGAAGCCGCTTTGACAACTTTATACAACATCGCAATACACATCAGTACTGGGTCTCGTTCTTGAGACCACACTTTACCGCGTGTCTCGACAACCCATCAACATGGCAGTTTCGTTATTGTTAACCCGGATGTATACTCGCCGGACCCAACTCACTTATACCGTTACCTGAACAAAAAGTTTTCGAGTTATGCGAAAAAATTGTTGCCAAATGTTTTTAACCTTGCTGTTCGTGTTTTCCGCGCTTGCCTGTGGTCAGAAAGGCCCCCTCAAACTGCCAGAAGAATCCGAAAACACCGCCATATCGACACCGACACCTAACAACTATTGAGACGGCTTAGACGCTAAATTAGGTATACCATGCCGCACTTTAATTATCGCAATAACACGCTGCTCGCTGAGCGGTGTTCACTAGAAGATATAGCCACTGAATTTGGCACACCCTGCTACGTTTACAGCAAAGCCGCTTTCACTGAGCACTACCTCAGTTATCAACGCGCGCTATCCGATGTCAAAGGGAACATTTGTTACGCGGTAAAGGCAAACTCAAACCTGGCAATTTTGCAATTGTTGGCAAAACTCGGCGCCGGTTTCGACATAGTCTCAAAAGGTGAGTTGCAGCGCGTAATTGCCGCCGGCGGCGACCCCCAAAAAACACTGTTTTCGGGGGTGGGCAAGACACCGGAAGAAATGGCTTTCGCCCTAGAGAAGCAAGTAGGCTGTTTCAACGTTGAATCCAGCGAGGAATTGTTGGCACTATCCGAGGTGGCCAGGGCCGCTGGCAAAACCGCCGCTGTGTCGTTGCGCGTCAACCCCGATGTCGATGCGAAAACTCACCCCTACATTTCCACCGGGCTCAAAGACAACAAATTTGGTATCGATATAAACCTGGCAGTAGAGGTGTATCAAAAAGCGCATGACCTACCCGGCATAGAGGTCGTGGGCGTCGACTGCCATATCGGTTCTCAGCTGACACAGCTGGAGCCGTTTTTGGATGCCTTAGAGCGAATTCTTATGCTGGTGGATAAGCTGCATGATCTGGGCATAGAGCTGCAGCACATAGACTTGGGGGGCGGGTTGGGGGTTACCTACAATGACGAAAAACCACCCGCCGTAACGGACTACCTCAACCGAGTCAAACAGCGTCTAGCGGGCCGCAATTTGAGCTTGTTTCTCGAGCCTGGCCGCTCCATTGCCGCGAACGCCGGGGTACTGCTAACACAGGTCATCTACCTCAAACCCACAGCCCACAAAAATTTTGCCGTTGTCGATGCCGCCATGAACGACAACATTCGCCCAGCCCTCTACCAGGCCTGGCAAAAAGTGCAGGTTGTCAGCCCCAAATCCGGCAAAAATCGGCAGTGGGACATTGTCGGCCCAGTATGCGAAACCGGCGACTTCCTAGCCAAAAACCGAGAACTCAGCTTGGCCCAGGGTGATCGCCTGGCACTGATGTCGAGTGGCGCTTACGGTTTTGCCATGAGCTCAAATTACAACTCTCGCGGCCGAGCCGCCGAGGTCTTAGTGGACGGTGATAGAGCCCACCTGATTCGCGAGCGGGAAAGTTTTACCGACCTTATTCGCGGCGAACATCTGCTCAAAGAGGCGGCGGATTAATGCGCCTGCGTTTTACAAAAATGCACGGCATCGGCAATGATTTTGTTATGGTGGACGCGATTACTCAGAAGGTAAGCATCACACCGGAAAGAGCTCGCAAACTCGCCAACCGGCACTTTGGTGTGGGCTGCGATCAAGTGTTAGTGGTAGAGCCACCCCATTCGCCGGATACCGACTTCAGTTATCGTATCTTTAATAATGATGGCAGCGAAGTAGAAAATTGCGGCAATGGCGCGAGATGCTTCGCTGTATTTGTGCGCCAGCGGGGGCTGACAGCCAAAAAAAAAATTCAAGTAGAAACCTGCAGCGGAAAAATGACCCTGCTGGTACTCGAGGACAACCAAGTGCAAGTTAACATGGGGATACCCGAATTACGGCCCCACAAAATCCCCTTTGACTGGCATCGACAACAACCCACCTACCTGCTGGCACTGAGCGATCTCGAGCTGGAAATTTCTGCAGTATCGATGGGTAATCCCCACGCGGTATGCTGTGTGGACAATTTACCGGACTATCCAGTGGCAAGCCTGGGACCCCAAATAGAGAACCATGTAAAATTTCCGCAAAAAGTCAATGCAGGCTTTATGGAAATTATTTCACCGTCACACATAAACCTGAGGGTGTATGAACGCGGTGCAGGCGAAACTCTCGCTTGCGGCACCGGGGCCTGCGCTGCAGTGGTTTGCGGTCGTTTGCGCGAGCAACTCGGTGAATGCGTCAAAGTGGGTGTACCAGGGGGCGACCTGATTGTGGAGTGGGGCGGACGGGGAAAACCTGTTATGATGACCGGCCCTGCGGAAACCGTGTTCCACGGGCAAGTCAAAGTATGAATGAGTCATCTATAAAAAATATGGACCAACTCACTGCCGAACAAGTGGCGGCGTTCTTGCGCAAGCATCCCGATTTTTTTACGCAACATTCGGACCTGCTTACCGACCTAGAGCTACCTCACAATAGCGGCTCAGCCGTATCGCTGGTTGAAAGACAGGTGGCGATCCTGCGCGAGCGCAATATCGAGATGCGGCAACGCTTAAGCCATCTGCTGGACAGCGCCCGCGAAAACGATCGCCTGTTTGACAAAACCAAACGTCTGGCCCTAGCCCTACTCGAGGGTAACGACCTAGGTGATATGGTCGACGCGCTCTACTACAGCTTCGATCGAGAATTTAAAATTCACTACACCCGATTAATTTTGTTTGGCAACCACGATTCCATACCCGCTTCCGCCGCGCGCGTTGTTACCATCCGTGAAGCTCGCCAGCATATTGCCAAGCGGCTCAGTGCCACCAACGCCATTAGCGGCGGTCTCGACGTTTACGAAAACCAGTTCCTATTCGACAGCGATGCGTGCAATATCGGATCTGCCGCTGTTGCGGTACTGTCTCGCAGCACTCCCCTTGGCGTTCTCGCCATTGGCAACCAAGACCCGGCCTATTACCGCTCGGGCATGGGCACATTGTTTTTGTCGTTCATCGCCGAACTGCTAAATCGCCTGCTACCACAACACCTTGCCTAGCGGCGTTTCTATATCCGGTCTGAGCTCGCGCGAAGCCTGGCCAGCACCCTCGCAAACACTCCTAATGGTCAACCAACCGCAAGCCTTAGCGGCACTCACTGCCGACACTTAAATGGGCTGGCCGCCATAATTTGACTCGGGCCGCTTCGGTGGATCGGCAACCACGTTGGGCGCCACCTCCTCAATCCGGCCACCCTTTTTCAAAAACGCCTCTACTTCTTCCTGTAAGCGCCTGCGTTCGGCCTCTTTCGATGCAAGTAAACTTTGAGAATCCGAAAAATCGCCGACTAGCGCTTCAGTCTCAAGGCCGCTGGCACCGCCAGCTTTGCCGCTTGGATTAAAATCATCGTTTGCAACTAACTCTCCGCTCATATCGTTCTCCAATAAAAAATAACGTATTAACAAAATTTAGCTAAACAGTTTCAAGCCTGGGTGAAGCGCTTAAAAACAATTTGGTTTAAGTTTATAGTTCATTTTTTTTTATTGAACACAGCGTTTGATTCACTTTTTTAGTTTTTTTTGTTCTAGATAGTTAACGCTCCAACATCAACGGTTATTTATAATTTACTTGATAGCTATTGGAAATAAATATTTGCAAAAAGGAAACTCGAAGTTTTCGTAAAACGACTTATTTCACATTTCTTTAAAAAAAAGTGAACTATATCCCACTGAAAACCTGAATTACCCGAACATACCACTGGAACAGAATCATCACTAGACGGCATCGGTTCCGGTTTCTCCCGTGCGAATTCGAATAACATCTTCGCAATTCATAATAAATATTTTGCCGTCGCCAATTTTGCCGGTTTTTGCCGCCTTGCTAATCACCTCCACAGCCTGATCCACCAAGTCGTCGTCCAAGACCAACTCCAATTTCACTTTGGGCAAAAAGTCGATTACGTACTCCGCGCCGCGATAAAGTTCGGTATGCCCTTTTTGGCGCCCAAAGCCTTTTACCTCGGTAACGGTTAATCCCTGCACACCAATCTCCGCCAACGCATTTCTCACGTCGTCCAACTTAAAGGGTTTAATAACTGCTGTGATTATTTTCATAGTTAGCCTTTGCTATTTCCGAAGTTGTACACACGAATGAACCGGTTGGTAGCCAATGCGCCAAAGTTTTGCAGCAGATGACGGATCTCGACGATTTGCACCGCCGACGTCACGCAACTCAACGCGGGCCATCAAGCTGAGACCCAGTTCACTCCCTCTTGTTTAAATTTACACTGAACACTCGCCAAACTCAAAGAGTTAGGGGGGATTAATTGCTCGGCAAACAAACACAGCGATTAAACGGCAAACATTAGCGGGCGTGAAAAAAGCTTGACGAGTATGCAACCTGCCTATAGTGTAATACCACACTATTACACCGATACTTAAAAATCATGCCATAGGGACCAGACGATGCTACAAATCAGCCAGCTCAGCTTTGGCTATCACAGCCAGTCGGCAATCATTCAGAACATAAACACTCACCTGCCCAGCGGCTGCATCGCCGGGCTGATGGGAGCCAATGGGGTGGGTAAATCAACGCTATTGAAACTCATTGCCGGGCTACTCAAACCGATATCCGGCGCTATCCGCGCTAACCGTCACGACTCGGCAAAACGCAGTGTCGGCCTCTTGGCGACTCTGTACTTCGTTCCGGAAAAAACCTGGCTGCCAGATTTCCGCGCTGACAGCTTCGTCAAACTGTATGCACCGCTGTACCCGCGCTTCGATCATTCGCTGTTTGCACAGTGTCGCGAAAGGTTTGAATTGCCCTACCCGCAAAATTTGCAAGACTACTCTTACGGTCAACAAAAGAAATTCCTAATCGCTTTTGGCATAGCTTCTCGACCCCGGCTGTTTCTGTTGGATGAGCCGACAAATGGCCTCGATATCCCGGCGAAGGAACAGTTTCGACAACTGCTATTGGAAACCGCCGACGACCAACAAAGTGCGATTATCTCCACTCACCAAGCACACGACCTGCAAGGGGTGATCGATACCGCGATGCTAATGGATCGCATGCAACTGCTCACCGTGAGTTTGGAAAAACTCCAACGATCATTTTCCGTGGAAAAATTCGCCGTAAAACCCGATAACGCCCTCTATGCCGCCGAGCATTTTAATCAGTGGCTATGTTTAGTGCCGTTTTTAGCGTCTTCTCAACGGGAGTTGGATTTAGAGCTGTTGTTCAAGACCTTTCACCTTCAAAAAAGGGATTTTCTCCAGCACCTAAACAGTGAGGAATGCCGACTAACCGCGCAAACTTCAGCCGGAGGAAATGATGCAAGCTAGCTTTAGAGTTTTTCAATTATTAAGAATACGCAACCAAATCTCTGCAAAATGGCTGCGCGGTTATGGCTTGTACTTTGCGTTGATATTATTTATTGCCTACCACTGGGCAAATTTCACTAACAACATAGGAAGCCTGCTAATTCCTATATTGGTATTAACTAGCCTCTTCTGTGGTGAGCGTCAATTCTTCCCTCAGGTGAAAAACACCATGAACAGCATACACTTTTTAACTATGCCCTCTCAGCAGAGTGAAAAATGGTTGGCTGAACTGATACATACGTTTTTTATCATTCCAATCATTGCCATTACTCCGTTTCTCGCAGCAGTATTTGTGCTCAAGCTATTGCATTCTTCGACGGGCAGCCTGTACCTTAACCCGAAAACAATCTTCTCGGCGATGAAAATTTATTGGCTGACCCACCCGCTACTATTTTTTGGCGCTATTTACTTTCGCAATTCGGTGATCATAAAAACGTTTGGCTCTGTCGCATTGCTGGCCATTGCATCTGCGCTAATAGCCAGCGGCCTAACCAATATTTTTCCGCCAATAGATTACAACACAATCGCCGTATTCCACACAGATTTACCCATTGTAAAAATCATTAGCCATCCGGTATCTCGGCCGCTGCTAACACTGGGTTATTTTGTATTTTTTTGGGTAATGTCCTACCTATCGCTACTTGAGTTGGAAAGCAAATGAATTTTGATGATTCCCAAGCAATATACTTGCAAGTTGCTGATTATATTGCCGAAAAAATTCTTAGCGAAGAATGGAAAACAGAGCAGAGGATACCGTCGGTGAGAGAAATAGCTAAATCACTCAAAGTTAATGTAAATACGGTAATGCGCTCGTATAGCCTGCTTCAAGAAAAAAGCATTATCAATAATCAACGCGGCATTGGTTATTTTGTCGCGACTTCGGCACCGTCATTAGTAGCGCAGTGGAAACGTAATGAATTTACTAGAACCGACTTACCCAAAGTTTTTCACCAAGCCAAAATTCTCGGCTACACCGCCGAAGAAATAAACGAACTTTATAAAAACTTTTTGGATAACCCATCATGAAAAATCTCGGAAAACAATTGAGTTCGCTAAAGTTAACAACCCGCATTCTAATCGTTGCCTTAATATTTTGGATTATTTTCCTCACTCACTCGGTATTTAGTGCTCACCAAGTATCAAATAATGCAGACCGAAAATTTAACGGCGAAAAACATCAATATTTTGCAGTGGATGCAAACCAAAAAATCGATTTGCCAAACTTTACCGGAATCAGCTTGAACATACCTGCAGAGCTACATTGGCGACCGGGAAACAGCAGTAGCTGCAGTGTTAACCAGAACCTTGAAGGTATTTTTATTGGCGTGAAAAAAGATACCGTTATCGTTGCAAACCAGAGTAATTTTTGGCAGCAAAAAAAACTACCCAAGGGTATAGTGATTGTTTGCATCTCCCCCTCGCTCGCAAAAACCACCATAGAGGGTGCGGGTAGCATGCGGTTGACGCAGATTAACACCGAGTATTTGCAAGCCGTTATTAACGGCGCGGGCGAGCTGGTGGCAAACGGTTCTGCGGCAGAGCTAAACGGAGCAATTAACGGTACTGGCACCATGCAATTGCGCGATCTCAATATTCAGCTCGCGCAATTGGAAATTAATGGTATGGGGGAATTCATTGTACCTAAAGCCAAGCAGGTGGACGTAGAAATCAACGGAATGGGCAGCGTTAAAATTTCCGCTTCAACAGAAACCGTCGGCAAAGATATTAACGGGATGGGCTCGATAGATATTATTGACTAGTACAAATGCCTTCAGTCGCGAACCAGCCTGTAAAATACCCAACCGCACAACAAAATACACAGCGTTCGACATATCGGAAATACCTAACTTCAACCTAACTTTATTATTTGGATCGTAGCGAGGGCGTTCAAGGGACTGACATTACAGTGAATTTTTTAACGGTTGCGGCAAATGCGTAGTCACTCTGCGGGTTATCTACAAGGACGTAGTGTATTCCGCAAGTTTGTAGGGAGCAAACTAGGCCCAGCCGCAAAATTGGAAAAACGCTTTAATTTCATTTCATTGGGGGTCCACAGTAGATTCAACTGATTAATTTAGGTTAAAAAGCAAGCGGTGAGTCAACCCGCCGACAAATCGCCGCAGCGATCATCACCTAAAGCGGCACAAAGCTTTAGCGAATAACACGTCAACAACTTGCCGGGGATATCGAAGCCATGGAAACTCGGTGAATTGCAGTTCGCAGTAAATCCCTATAGCCGAAAACAGCTGTTAGCAAGTACCCCAGTAACCATTACACCAGATCAAAAGCGCGAGCAGCGCGAGGTTATTTTTCCTGCAGTATTTTTTGCCACCAATTTAGCGGGCTTACACCGTCCTCGGGGTCATACACATTGCCATACATCCACAGGCTTTGACTTTCATCACCAACGTGATCGTTTAGTATTTGCTCCACGGCTTGAAAACCACAGCTGACGTGGATACTAAACACCAAGATGCGCTGATTGGCAAAATCCAGCTGGCCACCGAGCTTTTCAATCAGTGGCTGTAAATCGTTGGCCAAGGTTTGAATATCTTGTTTAGCTATGACGCGAATACACAAATTGCCGGACCGGCGCTGCAATTCGAAAGAGCCTTTGTCGCGGTCGATGGTGACCACATCGCCGCGAGCCAAGCCTCGGACAAAAGCTGGAGACTGCAGCAGGCGATAATCGCCCTGCTCGCGTTTCTCAACCCGCAATTTTTCTACGATAGGCTCTCCGGCAGGAGTTTTGCCTGCGACAAGCTCTACTATTTCTGTCATCATTTGTTGTCTTCTTATGCGAATAAATGTTGGCTTTGCACTAGCTGCCCCCATTATAAAGACCTCAACCGTACACTCAATTTTTTTGGAGGGATCGAATGACCATGCTCAAGCGTCTTTCGCGCCAAATATCGCTCACGATTACCGTTACTCTGGCCATTGCCGGCACTGCCGGCTGCAGCACCAACGCCGTTACCGGTAAGAGTCAAATCGTGATGCCTCTAGCGCAACAAATCAAAATTGGCGTGGAAAATTACCAGCCATCACAACAGCAGCAGGGTGGGCGCTATACAGTAGATCCCGATCTTGGCGTCTATGTTAATCAAGTGGGTCAAAAAGTCGCCGCTCACTCACCCAGTAATCTCCCTTACGAATTTGTGGTTTTAAATAGCGATGTGCCCAACGCTTGGGCTCTGCCGGGAGGCAAAATTGCCATCAATCGCGGCTTGTTAACCCTACTTGAAGATGAGGCTCAGCTGGCTGCAGTGCTCGGCCACGAAGTGATTCACGCCGCAGCAGAGCACGGTGCCAATCAAATGGCCAAAGCCCAGATGCTGAACGTTGGCGTGCTGGCAGCGGGGGTGGCGGCATCGCGCAGTGAAAAGGCGCTTTTGGTTGGTGCGGGTGCCGCTTTAGGCGCCCAAGCCTTCCAGGCACACTACGGGCGGTCCCAGGAACTAGAAGCAGATCGCTACGGTATCGATTTAATGATCAAAGCCGGCTACGAACCCAGAGCCGCCGTGGAACTTCAAGAAAAGTTTGTGGCACTCTCTAAAGGTCAAAAATCGGACTTCCTAAGCAACCTTTTTGCCAGCCACCCCCCTTCTCAAGAGCGAGTAGAGAAGAATAAAGCCCGCACCGCCAATCTGCCCCAAGGCAAGCGCAACCGAGCAGCATACCAGCGCGCCATCGGACAAATCGTCCGCGATCAGGCGGCCTACAAGGCCCGCGCCGAAGCGGAAAAAGTCGCCAGCGAGGGCGATTTAGCGCAGGGCTTGAGTTTGGTGAATAAAGCCATCCAAATGCAGTCAGAGGAACCCGCTTTCTATATTACCAAAGGCCAAATACTGGCACAGCAGAAGAATCATGCTGAGGCCAAAAAGGCCTACACTGCGGCGGTGCGCAAAAACCCCGATTACTTTATGGGCCATTTAGGTAAAGGGCTTTCAGAAGCAGAAACCGGCGACAAATCCGCCGCAAAAATTAGCCTGCAAAGCAGCATGCAGCAACTGAAAACCTTTGTCGGCGCCTACTATCTCGGGGAAATTTACCTTGCGGAAAACAATCGCCAACAGGCTATACCGATGTTTCAGTACGCCGCGCAAAGCCAAGGTGACCTGGGAAAAGCGGCGCAGGCACGCTTGAGCAATCTTCAGTAGCAAAGAGACAGGGCACGACCGTAAAAGCCTTTTACTCGCTTTAGCGGCCGTGTTGCTCGGGCAACATCTCAACCTGCGGCTGTTGCCTGCCCTCGACAGCTAAACACTGACTGCCGAGCAACCTGTAGGAGAATCCGCTGTGACTATATCCGCTGTGACTATATCCGCGTAAGCTCATCACCAAGGGCCTTGGTGATGGTCGCGGTTTAACGCAAGGGCTACCCTTTCTTTCCGACGGGGTAGGCAGTAACCCTTGTTTTTATCACCCTCGCAATCTCAAGTAACGTGAGCGTTTTTAGCGATCGAAACTGGCGTAAAAGCTAAGGCCTAAAATATCCATGTTAGCAAGCGTAATTTTTATCTTTTCTGCGACGCTGACACTCTTTGCGAATGTTTTCGCAGGCAGTCACCTTGCCCGGAGAGGTCGGATTCAAACGCACGCATTCGTCGTTTTTTGCCGCCAGCTCCTGATTACTCATATCACTCATCCCGCCTTCGCAGCCGCAAAGGAAGAAAGCAGCTCCGAGTATGATTGCCGAGATATAAATTTTTTTGGTCATTAATTCGTACCTCTTAACGCTGCAAGATATAGATTAAATAGCGCAAAACGCTGTTGTATTTGACTTGGTAACCCACTAGCCGCGCCCCAGAAAACCCGCAAGAGATATGCTGCCAGCAAATGGCCGGACTCCTATCGACCATTTTCCAGGCCCCCGCGATATGCAACAGTGGCCAACGGCTAAACAATTAGAGAAAGCTTGCGACAAAAATCCCACACAGCGAAGGACCGGTCGCATCGACACTTGAGTACTTATATTGTAGACCAAAGTATGCCGTGTATTTCACCGCGTAAGTATAGGGCACCGTCGCGAGGGTCAGATGCCACTTTTTACAAGTTACAGATGCCACTTTTTACAACTTACAGATGCCACTTTTTGCAAGTTAGGGGCCGCCCTGAAGGGCGCAGGAAAAATCAGCGTAGAAAGGGCTAACGATAGAACTTAGTGCCCGCAAAAAATTGCAGGCAGCAGTGGGGGTTATTTTTGCGCTTCGATGTTCTTTTCAACTTCCGATAACGAGATATGGCGAACATCCATACCGTGAACCAGGTAAATAATATGCTCGGCGATATTACGCGCGTGATCGCCAATGCGTTCGAGCGCGCGCAGCGCCCACATAATGTTCATCACTCGGGAGATCGCCCGGGGATCCTCCATCATGTAGGTAATTAGCTCGCGAATAGCCGACTGATACTCCACATCTATTTCGCGGTCATCGCGTACCACCTTAACCGCTGAATACACATCGAAACGGGCGAAAGCGTCCAGCGCCGCATTCACCAGTTTTGCTACTTTAGTTGCCAGGTGACGCAGCTCCACATAGCCCCGCGGCGCCTCACCTTCGTCGTTTAGCAACAGCGCCATGCGGGCAATCTTCGAGGCCTCGTCTCCCATGCGCTCTAAATCCCGTATCGCCTTGATCACCATCAGCACCAAGCGCAGATCGGAGGCGGCGGGCTGCCTCCTCGCCAAAATTGTGGTGGCTTCCGCATCGAGGAAGATTTCCCGACGATCCACTTCGTCTTCGACCTTGAGAACCTTTTCGGCGAGCGCGCCATCGGCGGTCTCGATAGCCTGAATGGCGTCGGCCAATTGCGCCTCTACCATGCCGCCCATTTCCAGTAAGCCTGTGCGCAGCTGTTCCAAATCGGCATTGAACTGACGCGATATATGTTGGTCTAGGTGCAAATTGTCCACACGGTGCTCCTCGTTACCCGTTAACCCAAGCGGCCAGTAATGTAAGATTCTGTTAAATCATGCTCGGGATTCGTAAACACTTTTTCAGTTTCATTAACTTCTATTAAGTTGCCCATATGAAAATACGCGGTGCGATTCGACACTCGGGCCGCTTGCTGCATCGAGTGAGTCACAATGGCAATCGTATACTTACTATTTAACTCGGCAATCAGTTCTTCGATAGTTGCGGTGGCGATAGGGTCTAGGGCCGAGCAGGGCTCATCCATCAAAATCACTTCTGGGCTTACCGCAATGGTGCGGGCGATACACAAACGCTGCTGCTGGCCGCCGGATAAACTGGTGCCCGGCTGCGTTAATCGGTCTTTGACTTCTTTCCAAAGTCCGGTGCGGCGCAAACTGGTTTCAACAATTTCGTCCATGTCTGCGGTCTTCCTGGCCAGCCCGTGAATTTTTGGCCCATAGGCTACGTTATCATAAATACTCTTTGGAAACGGGTTCGGTTTTTGAAACACCATCCCAACCCGTGCACGCAGTGGCACCGCGTCTCGCTTGTCTGCATATATATCGACATTGTCTAGCTTAATACTGCCCCTCACCTTACAATTTTCGATGGTATCGTTCATCCGATTTAAGCTGCGCAGAAACGTCGATTTTCCGCAACCTGAGGCACCGATCATGGCGATGACATCGGTTTTTGCAATATCGATACTCACATTGCTGATTGCCAAATCTTCGCCGTAACGGACACTCAAGGAACGCACACTGAATTTGGCATCGTCGACGAACACCGAACCGACCGTTTCACTCGCTTGAGTATCTTGCATAGACATGTATTATTCCGAAAAAAAACCGAGACTAAAAAATCTAACTCACAATGTTACGACAGTTACGACAGTTACGACAGTTACGACAGTTACGACAGTTACGAACCTTAGCCGGTGAGCTTTGGCGGTTACGAGTATGCCAACGAAGCTTCTTTGTAAAGCATAACAAACGCGCTATTTGCTAAGCAGAAACTTAGATTCGACAGCATACCTCTGGTTCAAACCCGCCATAACGATAACTATGCCCCGCTGCCTTCGGGTCACGATTTGCGAAACAGAGCGAATCTTATTTCTTTGCCTTCCGAAGCCTTGAAGCGGAGCAATGCCGCTAAGACCCTTAGGCAGCGAACTCCAGACACGCCAACTCGAACAATGCGGACATAAATACCCTTAATAAACATCAAAAACGCCGTTCAACTTTATGGCGCACCCAAACCGCAATGGCGTTGATCACCAGCAGGAGCAGCAGCAACACTAAAATCGCAGCGGCAGTGCGCTCGACAAATGCGCGCTCGGAAGCCCCGGCCCACAAATAAATTTGCACTGGTAAAACCGTGGCGGGATCGTTCAACTTTTTCGGAATATCGACAATAAAAGCCAACATACCGACCATTAACAGCGGAGCCGATTCGCCCAGTGCACGGGCAATGCCGATAACGGCTCCGGTTAACATACCGGGCAACGCCGAGCGCAGCACGTGGTCAATGGCCACCTGCATGGGCGACGCCCCCATACCCAAGGCCGCTTCGCGCAAACTCATCGGAAACGCTTGAATCGCCGCGCGGCTAGAAATAATGATCGTCGGCAGGGTCATTAGCGATAACACCAAACCGGCAACCAGGGGCACCGAACGCGGCATACCGAACAAGTTAATAAATACCGCCAAACCCAATAAACCGTAAATAATCGAAGGTACTGCCGCCAAATTATTAATGTTCAATTCGAGGAAAGTCGTAAAGGCATTCTTTCTGGCAAACTCTTCTATGTAGAGCGCAGCGGCAACCCCAGTGGGAAAGCACAATACAAAGGTTAACCCCAAAGTTAACAGTGTGCCCATCAATGCACCCAGTATCCCGGCCTGCTCCGGCTCGGATGAATCGCCGCTAGTAAAGAACAGGTGATTAAAACGGGTCACTACTTTGTCGCGCCGCTGCAAAATCTCAACCCAGTGTTTTTGTCTTTCGCTGAGGCGCCCGACGGAATGATGTTTGACGTACATATCGACGTCGTCGTCGGCCAAAAGATACAGCGTTTGGTTCTTGTCCAACAAATCCGGTTGGCGCAGCAAACGATCCCGTATTTGGTAGCCGCTGGCCATGCTTGAAAGGCGATACAGTTCGCGCAATTCACTGCGATTAGTCACCCGAGGAAACTCCCGCTTTAGGGCATTTCTTACCAGGGCATCAAAATTGGCGAAGCTCAGGCTCTCCTCCGATACGGCTTTAATACCGAGCACCTGGCTATCGTAACGAATATCCAGCTTGAGATACGTTTGTCGAAACGCACCGGCACCGATAGTGCCGATTTCAAATAGCATCAGAAATAGCAGCGACAGTGCAGCAAAGACCGCGCTAAAACCGAAGAAGCGAAAACGGCGCTCGGCGGCGCGACGCTTTTTCAAACTGCGCGCCACTAAGGCTCTCACCTTTGCCTGGTCATCCATAGCGTTCATCAAACTTTCTAGCTGCCCGAATGGCGATTAAGTTAAAGCCCAATGTGACCGCGAATAGAGTCAAGCCCAAAGCGAAAGCAGCCAAGGTCTCCGGGTTGTCGAAGGCATTGTCGCCTTCTAGCAAGGATTTTATTTGCACCGTGACTGTTGTCATGGATTGCAGGGGATTAAAAGTAAAGTTGGCGGTAATACCGGCGGCCATCACTACAATCATGGTCTCACCCAAAGCCCGCGACGCCGCCAGCAGCACACCGCTTAATATGCCGGGCATTGCTGCGGGAATCAGCACCTGTTTTACAACTTCGGAGCGCGTAGCTCCCAGTGCAAGCGCGCCGTCGCGCAGGGATTGTGGCACCGCCACCAGTGCATCGTCGGCGAGAGAGGAAATAAAGGGCACAACCATCACGCCCAGCACCAAACCCACCGCCAGCGCACTTTGCGGCGACACCATCAGAGTATCGCCGCTGAGCCAGCTCAGCGAACTTCGCAGCAGCGGTGCCACGACCAAGATTACGAAGAACCCGTAAACCACCGAGGGAATGCCGGCGAGCACCTCGAGCAGCGGTTTGACCCACAGGCGAGTACTGCGGCTACAGTATTCGGCCAAATAGATTGCCGACATTAAACCCATTGGCACCGCCACGCTGAGTGCGATAGCGGCGATCACTAAAGTACCAACAAATAGGGGCGCGGCGCCAAACCGCGCCGGGTCCGCCTCCTGCTCGGCATGCCGTGGCATTTGTGGACGCCACTCGGTACCGAAGATAAACTCGCTAAACGGCACCGCATCAAAAAAAAGCAGTGCTTCAAAGAGCACCGAAAACAGAATCCCGCCGGTTATAAGTAATGCGACAAAGGCTGAAATAAAAAAGACGTATTGAAAAATGGATTCGACAATGGATCTCGCCCGCAAGTTAGGGCTCGATTTGCTCATTACCGTCAAAAACACTGCTGACATAGACACCCAAACTAAGCCGGCAGTAGTCCAACGACCGCGGGTTTCGAGACTTCTCAGGTAATCGGCTGCACGCATCAGTTCAGGCGGCGCATGGCCATTTAAAATGCTGCCATAAGCAATGTTGTACACTTGATTTAAAATTAAATCTCGCTCACCGGGGTCGCCAAATTTGAAATCCCCAGGCACTTGGCTGTAAACCAGGGTTTCGATAAAACTGTTCTGCGCCACAAACCACATCAGCAATAACAGTGCCGCAGGCAGTGCCGTCCAGAGTGCGGTTAACAAGCCATAATAAAAAGGTAGTGAATGCAGGTAAGACAGCCCGCGACGATGGACCTGCCGCTCAGCACGTATTTGCCCTGCAAAATACGCCAAAAGCAACAAAACGCAGACGCTGAGCAGTATTGCGGAAATTTGCATAAGTTGTGGTGCTTTTTGCCGCCTTTGGCTGGCTCATAAATGGTATTAGAGACTGCTTCGCCGGAGCACAGTCATCGCTTTGAAATCGATAGTAACCTGTTTGCGCAATTCGGGCTCGAGCGGTACCAAGCCTTTTTCTCGCAAATAACCCTCATCGCCCCAGGCCCTCTCGCTGATAAACTCCGCAAGATATTGACTAATACCCGGTATACGACCCACATGAGCTTTTTTGATGTAGAAGTACAAGGGCCGTGAAATCGGATACAAGTGGTCATGGATATTGTCGTAAGTGGGTGCAACACCACTCACAACTGCACTTTTAACCCGGTGCAAATTTTGATCGAGGTAATTAAAACCCAAAATTCCCAGGGCGTTCGGGTTCGACACCACCAGCTCGATAAGTATGTTGTCCTGCTCGCCCGCCTCCACAAACTCGGGCCAACTCCTGAGCACATGGCAGTATTTTTTGAACTGCTCCCTGTTCGAGCTTTCCAGCGAGGCCAAAGCGGGAAAAGCCCTACAGCCGGGCTCCATGGCCATCTCAAGCAGGGAATCACGGGTCCCCGAACTGGGCGGCGGACCATACACCACTATTCGCAGCTTGGGCAATAGTGGATTGATATCCGACCAATAGCGGTGAGGGTTGTCAATGAAGCCCGAGGCTTTATTGGGGTTCGGCACCCGCTTCGCCAAGGCGAGAAACAACTCTTTTTGAGTGAGCGTAAAGTCTGGGGCATCCAAGCTGTTAACAACTACCACACCGTCATAACCGATGGGCAGCTCCACAATGTGCCGCACCCCGTTGCGCACGCATTCATCAAATTCCGAGCGCGTTATGCGCCGCGAGGCATTGACAATATCTGGCGCCGCCGCGCCCAAACCTTGGCAAAATATTTTAAAACCGCCCCCGGTACCGGTGGCTTCAATATTCGGGCCGCGAAATTTTGTTGTTTTTGCAAAACGGTCCGCCACCACCTTGGCCAGGGGAAACACTGTAGAAGAGCCGACAACGTGAATATTTTCTCGCGTTGCGGCGAATAAAAAACTACTATGCGTTATTCCGACAATAAGACTCAATACAAGCACCGAGCCAAGGGCAGCTCGCGCACTTTGTGTTTTCCGAGCACTTTTTGTTTGCCGAGCACTATTTGCCATTCGGCAGAATGGCCAGCTATGGTAAGAAGCAAATATTTCAAAAATATTGCGCTGTTTAAAAATCATTTAAACTTCTCATAAAATATGCAGATTTTCATAAAATGTGCAACTTTGGCAGCTATCCCATAACGATTGAC
>JAHQVY010000273.1 GCA_019634095.1 Cellvibrionaceae bacterium | reverse complement strand
CTTGCGCGATTGAGCAGGTCTAGTTGATATCGTATGTCCAGTCTGTGACTTTTCAACCTAAATTAATCAGTTGGATCTACTGCGGACGCCCAATGAACTGAAATTAAAGCGTTTTTTCAATTTTGCGGCTGCACCCGTAGAGTGACTACGAATTTGCCGCAAAAGTTAAAAAATCCACTCTAATTTCAGCCCCTTGAACGCCCTCGCTACAATCCAACTGATTAATTTAGGTTGAAAAAACGCTTTAATTTCAGTTTGTTGGGCACGGGCAGTAGAACCGGGTGATTAATTTAGGATCAAATCAAGTGTCAGCGCCAAACGCGCTCAAGCAGCAAAGCAGGGTATGCAGCATGCGCCGGCGTTTGGAACCTGAACAGTGAGGCAACTCGCTCTAAAAATTGCGCGAAAGCGTGCATGATTTTTGGCAAGAGGGGCTAGGGTAAGGGGTGAGATGAGCAGTCCTACGCCGTTATTGCATAGGAGATACCACCTTAGGGCCGCAAACGTTATAATTGCCGCCTTTTTTTAAACCACCTCAACTAATCAAGCGAGAACCCAGTGTCAACTCCAGACCTCTCCACCTTTCAGGGCCTTATTTTAGCGCTGCAACAGTATTGGGCCCAAAAGGGCTGCGTGATTCTGCAACCACTCGATATGGAGGTGGGGGCGGGTACCTTTCACCCAGCCACGTTTTTGCGTGCGGTGGGCCCCGAGTCCTGGAGCAGCGCCTATGTGCAACCCTGCCGCCGCCCCACCGATGGCCGCTACGGTGAAAACCCCAACAGGTTGCAGCACTACTATCAGTTTCAAGTGGTGTTAAAACCCTCGCCACTGGATATTCAAGAACAGTACCTGGGTTCGCTGCAAGCCCTGGGCATTGATAGCTCGGTGCACGATATCCGCTTTGTGGAAGATAACTGGGAGTCTCCCACTTTGGGCGCCTGGGGTTTGGGCTGGGAGGTGTGGCTCAACGGCATGGAAGTGACCCAATTTACTTACTTTCAGCAGGTGGGCGGGCTCGAGTGTTACCCCGTCACGGGGGAAATCACCTACGGCCTAGAGCGTTTAGCCATGTACCTGCAAAATAAAAATTCCATCTTCGACTTGGTATGGACCATCGACCCCGAAGGCAAAGCCATTACCTATGGCGATGTGTTCCACCAAAACGAAGTGGAAATGAGCCATTTCAATTTTAGCGAAGCCGATATCGACTACTTGTTCCATTCTTTCGACGTGTATGAGCGTGAGTTTAAACGCCTGATCGAAAAAGGCCTGCCCTTGCCCGCCTACGAAATGGTGATGAAGGCCTCGCATGCTTTTAATTTGCTGGATGCTCGCCAAGCGATCTCGGTGACCGAACGGCAACGCTTTATTTTGCGAGTGCGCAGTTTAGCGAAAAGTGTTGCCGAAGCTTATTTTGAGTCGCGCTTAAAGCGCGGCTTCCCCCTGGCTTTGCCGGAAGTGAAGCAGGCGGTGATGGCAAAAATAACTGCCGAGAAGGAGAGCGCGTAATGACCCACGATTTTTTGGTTGAACTCGGCACCGAAGAGCTGCCGCCCACCGCCTTGGAAACCTTGTCGCAGGCCTTTGCCCAAGAGGTCATTCAGCGCCTTAAAGAAAAAAAGCTAAGCTTCGCGCAATTGAGCCCCTTCGCTACACCGAGGCGCTTGGCTCTGCGCATAGAGGGTTTGGCTAAGTTCACTCCTGAAGAACAGCTGCAGGTGTGGGGGCCGCCTGCGAAAATTGCTTTCGACGCCGCGGGTGAGCCCACTAAAGCGGCCTTGTCTTTTGCCAGCAAAAACGGTATCAGCGCGACACAGCTTAAAACCGCCAGTGATGGCAAACAAGATAAGCTCTTGTATATCAAGCAGGCAGGTGGCGAAGCGAGCAAAGATTTATTAGTGGATATTGTGGCTCAGGCTTTGAGTAGCCTGCCGATTAACAAGCGCATGCGCTGGGGCGCCAGTCGCGACGAATTTGTGCGCCCAGTGCAGTGGTTAGTGCTGTTGCTCGACGACGAGGTGTTGCCCGCCAAGCTCTATGGCCTTGAATCGGGGCGCAGTAGCCGCGGTCATCGTTTTCACGCCAATCGCCGTATCGAGATTGCGCGGCCCGGCGATTATCGCGAGCAATTAGCCAGCAAGGGCAAGGTGATGGTGGATTTTCAGCAACGCCGCACGCTAATTCTCCAACAGGTAGAACAGGCGGCGGCCGAGCTTGGCGGCCATGCGGTGATTGACGACGCGCTGCTCAATGAAGTTACCGCATTGGTCGAATGGCCGGTAGCCCTGGCGGGGCGCTTTGAGGCTTCGTTTTTAGACGTGCCCGCAGAAGCCTTAATCTCATCCATGAAAGAGCATCAAAAATACTTTCACCTAGTGGACGAGCAACAGCAATTAATGCCGTACTTTATTACCGTGGCCAATATTGAAAGCCGAGACCCGGCTAAGGTGATTGATGGCAATGAACGAGTGATTCGCCCGCGCCTGGCCGATGCCAAATTCTTTTTCGAAACCGATAAAAAAACCTCCCTGGAAAGTCGTCGCGACAAGTTAAAAACGGTGGTGTTTCAGGCCGAACTCGGCAGCCTCTACGACAAAACCGCTCGGGTGGAAAAACTCGCCGCCCATATTGCACAGCAGCTGGCTGTAGACTCGACCCCGGTAACGCGAGCAGCGCAGCTTTGCAAAAGTGATTTAATCAGCAGTATGGTGTACGAATTCCCGGAAATGCAGGGTATCGCCGGTTATCACTATGCGCTTAACGACGGTGAAAGTGAGGCCGTGGCCGAGGCGTTATTGCAGCAGTACCAGCCCAAGTTCGCCGGCGACGTATTGCCTAACAGTGTCACCGGGGCAATTCTCGCGCTGGCAGACCGCCTAGACACCATTGTTGGTATTTTCGGCATTGGCGCCAAACCCACTGGCTCCAAAGACCCCTTTGGTTTGCGCCGCGCTTCCCTCGGTGCGCTGCGAATTTTAGTAGAAAAATCGTTTCAACTCGACCTGCGTGACCTGCTCAAGGTCTCCAGAGCCAGTTTTGCCGAACCTCTCAGTAACCAACAGGTAGAAGATGACGTGTTGGCCTATATGATCGAGCGCTTCCGCGCCTGGTTTGAGGAGGCGGGTTTTGCCGCCGAGGTTTTCCAAGCGGTGAGTGCCAAACAGCTCAGCGTGCCTTTGGATATCAACAAGCGGGTCCATGCGGTGGCCGCCTTTAGCGACTTGCCGGAAGCGCAGGCCCTGGCGGCGGCCAACAAGCGAGTATCCAATATACTGGCGAAACTAGACAGCGCTCCTCCGGCGGAAATAGACCCGAGCCTGTTGCGCGATGAAGCAGAAAAACAGTTGGCTCAGGCCTTGGGCGAGAAAAAACAGCAGGTTGCGCCACTGTTGGTGGCCAGCGATTACACGGCCGCGCTGCAGATGCTCTCCACATTGCGTCAAGCCATCGACCGGTTTTTTGACGATGTGATGGTGATGGTGGAGGAACCTGCGCTGCGTAACAATCGCCTCGCCCTGCTGTCGCAATTGCGCGAGCTGTTTTTGCAAACTGCCGATATTTCACTGCTAGCGGTTAAATAGACGCACTCAAGGCGGCTGCATGGCGGGATAAGCCAGCAATGCGCCGCTTCGGGCCAACGGGAGCTGGCTTGCTGTTTAACTATATGATTTCGCTGGAAAAATAATTGATGTTGTTTTTCTTTTTCGCGTATTGAGCACTGCGAAGTGCAGGCTTGGTTGTATGCTTGCAGAGATTTTTGGGATGACACCGGCGCGCACTGGCCTCATTGGTTGTGGTGTACGAAGCCCTGTTTTGCGGCACTTGACTAGGGCTTGGCAGCGGCAAACACAGGGTGTTTATCCGAAAAATTTTCGCGAGCTTAGAGCTAGAGTTGCCCAAACGCCCCTTCGAGGACATCAAAACTTGGCCTATTTACGTTCAACGGTTTTTTTCGTTATTTATTTTTGCAGTACCGTTATTTATGGATGCCTCTCTATTTTTATTTTCCTACTGCCATTTCGCTACCGGCATAGATTTATTGCCAGCTGGACCGGCATTATTGTTTATGCGGCACGTATAATTTGTGGAGTACGTTATCGCGTTAGCGGCCTCGAAAATTTAAAGTTGGCAGAGCAGCCGGTTGTGGTGCTATCGAAACATCAAAGCGCCTGGGAAACCCTGTTTTTACAAAGACTGTTCTTTCCGGCAGCCACCGTGTTAAAGCAAGAGTTACTGAGTATTCCGTTTTTTGGCTGGGGTTTGCGTGCTTTGCAGCCTATTGCGATTGATCGTAGCAACCCGAAAATGGCCCTTAAACAAGTGAAAACTCAGGGTCAAGATCGCATCCAGCGGGGTTACAACGTGATTCTGTTTCCCGAGGGTACGCGCATTCCCGCTGGGCAAAAAGGCAAGTACGCGCGCAGTGGTGCCGATATCGCAAAAGATGCGGGGGTTAATATACTGCCTATTGCGGTAAATTCTGGTTATTGCTGGCCGGTTGGCTCCTTTGTTAAGCATGCCGGCGTGGTGGATGTGGTCATTGGCCCACCGATCGCTCCGCAAAACAAAACCAGCAAGGAGCTTATCGGCCAAGTTGAACAGTGGATAGAATCTACCATGAGTACATTAACAAGAGACTAATATGGCATCGCAAAAATTAACCTGGAACGGCTTTGGCTTACGCTTTTTTTTCGCTCTACTACTCGTCTACGCGAGTTACAACCCCAGCGGTTACTCCTATGTTCAATGGGTGTTGCGCTCTATTAACCCGCCCGACGATAGCCCATTAAATATTACCCCTTACCTCGCCATTAGCGGCATGGTGTTAGTGATTGGCTGGGTGATTTACCTGCGTGCAACCTTCCGCTCCCTGGGAGTTATTGGCCTGGTATTAGCGAGCGTGTTGTTCGGCTGCTTTGTTTGGCTGTTTATCGATTTGGGTTGGCTCAGTTTAACCAACGTATCTGCCATGGCCTGGATTACCCTGGCCCTGCTAGCGCTAATTCTCGCGTTGGGCATGTCTTGGTCCCATGTGCGCAGAAGGCTTTCTGGGCAAGTGGACGCTGACGATGTCGACGAGAAGTGAGCCATCGCTTTTATAGGTTTAGGCCTAGGGCTTAAGCTTTGGGGGGTGGTTTTTAGAACGGCTCCGAT
The DNA here is from genome assembly GCA_019634095.1 of Cellvibrionaceae bacterium. Classification (GTDB taxonomy): domain Bacteria; phylum Pseudomonadota; class Gammaproteobacteria; order Pseudomonadales; family Cellvibrionaceae; genus JAHQVY01. Next base: position 1,576 of record JAHQVY010000273.1, on the reverse strand, counting down.
CAAAGTTCTTGGCTTTTGTTTTTCGCAAGGTGTAAAACTCAAGCGTTTCGCGTGTATCAGCAGGGCGATTTAAATCACTGTGCACGCTTAAGCCCTAAAATGTACTGGGTGACGGTCAACCGCTGCGTTTTAGTAAGGAGTATATTAGCGACAATACTGAACGTTATAATGGTTCTTTTGCTATTAATACTCGCATTGATTATCGACAATCTTTTGGCTGTACTAATTTAATTGCCTTTCTCGATATTATTAACTTAACCGGTAATAATAACGAGAGTAATCAAGATTTTAACGAGCGCACGGGAATCAACGAAATTGACCATGACGGCATATTTCCTTTGATTGGCTTTCGCTTAGAATGGTAACAGCGGCTGCCCCGGGATGGCCGGCGTATTGTCCAGGCCGCTTAGGGGCGTGCTCATGAGGCCTAAATTTCAATCGCTACGGGTATATTAAACATCAGAAACAATGTTGAAGCCGCCGTATATAAGACGTTTACCATCGAAAGGCATTGTATTTGTATCCGGGTGCATTCTTGGATCTTCCATAGAAGCTTGCCACCCAGCATCGCGAATTTCTTTTGACGGCCAAATGACCCAAGAAAATACAATGGCTTCATCCTCTTTTTTTTGAACCGCTAAGGGAAATGAGGTCACTTCACCCTCGGGAACGTCATCGCCCCAGGTATCCACCACTTTTAATGCACCATTATCTTTTAAGACAGCCGCCATAATCTTTGCGTGCTCAATAAATTGTTCTTTATTGGATTCAGGTACTGCTGCTACAAAACCGTCTACATATGACATTGAGTAACCCTCTTATTTATGCATTTAAATAGATTTAATTTCTCTCAAACAGGTCTCTGTACTGAAAATATGTTAGCCCATCCAAAACCTAAGGCAAAGCTTAAACCACTATAGGTGGTTACTGCCATGCATTGGCGCGCCGCCGTGAATTTTTTGACTCGCCGCCTGCCAAAGTGGCTTCGACGAGCGCGATTAGGGCTGTATGCACAGTAAACTGCGAAAAACCATTAAGATTTTACAGTGGGCTTTTTATGTGCAAATTGAATAGAAGATAAGCAATAAAAGCACAGCCGGTGGGCGAGGCGAACAGTACCTGCGCCCGTGCAAAGCGTATTAATAAATTCTAAACCCACAGTGCCGGGATAAGTAAAAAGTGGCAACACTCTCACCCTGGCCCCAAGAATAATAAATAGCTGAATATTCTTTCGATGACAGTCACATCAAAATTAATTGTTTCCGGCCTAAAGCACTATCGGGCTTTTCCAGCTACTAGAACGGCAAAGACAATAGTAAAATATTTCTCAGGCTATTGCTCATAACGGCATCCATTGCGGCAAATGTAGAGTGTTGGCGTTTTGAGGCAACGCCGCAACGTGCAAACGCCTTCTCACATCACTCATAAATGATTCCTCTATGCATAGCCTAGTGTAGTGTCTCAAACTAAGGTCACATATATACCCAAAACACTCGAGATTTAGGCCTCATGAGCACGCCCCTAAGTGCCCTTGGCGGTGTTGCTCCGCCTTAAATAGAATGGCTATTGTGCGTTG
>JAHQVY010000272.1 GCA_019634095.1 Cellvibrionaceae bacterium | reverse complement strand
TGCCAGTGTCGAAAGCCTCGATGAAGCCATGTTGTGTATCCAGCAACCCAAGATCAGCTCGCTACAGCTGATATTTAATATTTTTCGCCAACGTCCCAAGCAGTCTTTGCTCACCGAAGCGATGAAAAAACAGGTGGGTATTATTGCTCGGCTGCCATTAGCCAGTGGCGTGTTGAGCGGTAAATACACTAAAAAAACCGAATTTGATAGCGGCGATCACCGCAACTATAACAAAGACGGCCAGGCTTTTAGCGTGGGTGAAACCTTTGCGGGTGTTGAATTCGAAAAAGCGGTATCGCTGGCTGAAAAACTAAAAGTCTACACTGGTGGTGCGCCGCTGGCCCAATTTGCCCAGCGCTGGATTCTCGACCACCCGGCGGTGACGACAATCATAACTGGCGCCAGCTCAACGGAGCAGGTAAAAAATAATGTTGCGGCTTGCGATCTGGAACCTATCAGTGAAGAGATTCATCAAAAGTTATTTGATTTTTACCTCGAAAAAGTGGAGAACCTAGTTCGCTGTGAGCTTTGACTCGATTGTTATCGGCCATCGCGGATACCCCGAGCGTTACCCGGAGAATAGCTTAGTTGGGGTCGCGGCGGCGATCGAAGCCGGTGCTGGCGGAGTGGAGGTGGATGTCCACCTCAGCCGCGATGGTGTGCCGGTGGTTATCCATGATGCCAATCTGCAGCGAACCTCTAACCGAGATTGGCCTGTGCCAATCCACCAGCTGAGTCTCGCTCAGCTTCGCCAAGCCTCGGTGCATGAGCCGAGTCGCTTTGGTCAGCAGTTTGCCCCCTGCAACTTGTGCACGTTAGAGGAGTTATGTGAGGCTTATGCACCCTGCGCCAAACCGCTGTTTATAGAACTTAAATGCGAGGCGTTGCAAGCCTTTACTGCTCGGCAATTTGTCGCCGCTGTGGCGCACGCAAGCCGGGAAATTTCAGCCGATCTGCGTTTTTTAATTTCCTATGATCGCGGCATTGTCGATGCCGCTAAAAACCACTTTGCCTGCCAGACCGGATGGATACTGGAATCATTCAGCAGGGCAAATTTAGCCTTGGCTTCGCAGTTAATGGTCGATGTGCTGATTAGCGATATCAATCATCTAGATAGCCTGACACAGATAACAGAGCAAGCTTGGAGTTGGTTTCTCTACGATATTGTAGACCCAGAATTAGCGCGCCAGTGCAGTGCGCAGGGCGTAAAATATATTGAAAGTTGGAACCCGCCGCTGCTACTTAGCGACTAGTGGGAAGTGGGAAGTCGCCGCAAGCATTGGAAATTAGTGGTAGAAAGTAGCGGTAGAAAGTAGCGGTAGAAAGTAGCGGAGAGCGGCCTAAACTTCGATGCTGAGCTGCTCTAGCTTCTGATACATGTTCAAAGGTAACTTTAAATCGCTCAACACCCTTCGCGGCAGACGTTGCTTCTCGTGCTGATGGCAGGCATAGATTTCGGCGACTAAATTTGCCTGGTAAAGCACGTGGCCGTACACAGAGATTTTATTCTTGGCTTGAATATTGACTTGTTCGGCCAGAGCTTTGCACACCTCCTTGGGCAGTTCCCAATCTTTCGCTACCCAGAAACTCACAGCGGGTGATAAAACTTTCATTAGCGGTACAAAGGCGTTGTAACCCGGTTTTTGGTTTTCTCCATTCATCTTGAATTGGCGGCACAATTCGGAAAAGATGGTGATATTGCCGATGTCGTGCACCAGGCCCATCAAATAGTATTTAAAGCGCTCTTGGCGCCGGTGCTCGGCGATAATTTCACAGGCCACAGCGCAGCACAGCGAGTGGTGCCACATTCTTTGTCCCGACTGTGAAAAATAGGGCGAATCCTTTTGAATAATGGGTTGCATCACCGCTGCAGACAACACACTGCGTAAACCTTCAATGCCCAATTTAATCACTGCCGGTTCAATGTCGTTAATGCGTGTACCGGTAGGGTTGAAATATGCGCTGTTGGCCAGCTTGAGTACAGCGGCACTCATCACTGGGTCTTTATTTATAATTTTAACGTAGTCTCGAGCGCAACTGTCTGGGTCGCGTAAGCTGCGCAACAACTTTGGAATAACCATTGGCAGCCGAGGCACGGCTTTATCGCGTGCGCTGCGCTTTGATAAAGAATTTTTAACCACATCCACTACTAGTTTTTGCGGCACGCTCAGTGGTGCCGATGTTTCTTTGGGGTACAAGTAGCAAAAGTAGTTTTCGCGGGCTTCCTGCAAGCCATAAGTGCGTGGCTCTACCACCGCAGACTCGGTTTCCAGCTCTTTACTTTTGTTTCCCTTAGGGAACACATGTTTTAACAGCGACATGATACTGGCAATGCTTTTCCCGGTGGATAGATATAAAAAGTTTAGCGGAAAAGCGGTGTTAGGCAACTGCTGCGTCCAATGGCAGGTGCCAAGCATAAACATAAATTTAGATCCGGCGGCCTGGGTGTAAAACCTGCTGTGGCAATGCGGCTCTGTGTTTGTCACTCGCTTCCCTGCTAGGTAGTGGCGCCACATTGCGGATTGTAGGTGTTGTAGGTGTGCAAGCAGCCGCAGTAAATCGCCAGATAGGCAGAATGGTAGATAGTTAGATAGGCAATCAGCTGTTGGGCCTTACGCTGTGTTTGGCTCGAATAAAATCACTGTGGCTGACATAGATAAGTTCGGCGACTTTGCGGATGACGGCCTCCTCGTATTTATCGAGGTTGTTGTCGGCGTAGGCAATACTCCACATACTTTTAATTAACTGGAATTTTTCTTCCGGGCTGCTGTACTGATTCACCAGCTGCGTAAATTGGTGGGTGGAGGTAGCCTGCTGCGCCTCCTCTTGAGCCAATTCGTATAGTCGCTGGCAGGCTTTTTGGTCCAACTTAAACTGTTGTTGCAGGGCCTGCAGCAATGCGCTGACTTCCGACTCATCCAGTTTTTGATCGGTGAGCGCGACCTCGACCAACAGAGCCGCGCAGGCCAGATTGTGTCTTTGTGGGCCGTCTTCGCTCTCGCGCGTTTGCATTTCAGCTTGAAAGAATTCTTTGATTTTGTTTAGCATTTGTTCAGCCACCCTGTTCGCTTAGATCTTTAATATACCAGGTGACGCTGCGGTTTTTCTAGCCAATCTGTGGCGATGGCTCACGGTTTGGTTCACGCTTGGGCTCGCTTGATCGTGGCAAAAGGGGAAATTGGGGGGGGGGTACAGGCTAGGCGGCACTGCCCTGTGCCGCTTTGAAAGCTGGGCTATTTGAAAACCGGGCTATTTGAAAACCGAGCTGGGAGCTTGCTACTTTTTGGCTTGCAGCAGGTTTTCCAAATTTATTTGGTCGGCGACAAAACCGCGAATGCCCTGAGAGAGCTTTTCGGTGGCCATGGCATCTTCGTTATTGGACGAACGGAATTGCGCCTCATTCTCAATCAGCTTGGCAATGCTTTCGCCGGTATTTTCCTGCGATAGCTTTCTCTCGAGTTTACCCGAGTCGGCTTCGAGTTCACCGAGAAGAGCGGGGCTGATGGTTAGACGGTCACAGCCGGCGAGCTCTTCGATTTCTCCGGTGTTGCGGAAGCTGGCGCCCATAACCACTGTCGAGTAGTTGTGCTGCTTGTAGTAGTTGTAGATGCTTGTTACCGACTGCACACCGGGATCTTCGTGAGGCTGGTACTCTTTCTTATCGGTATTGGCTTTGTACCAATCGAGTATGCGGCCGACAAAGGGTGAGATCAAAAACGCACCGGCATCGGCACAGGCGGCTGCCTGGCTAAAGCTGAAAAGCAAGGTAAGGTTGCAGTTGATACCTTCTTTTTCCAGTTGCTCGGCAGCGCGAATGCCCTCCCAGGTGGAGGCGAGTTTAATTAGCACACGCTCTTTCGCAATGCCGGCTTCCTCGTATAAGCCAATAATTTTTTTCGCTTTTTCAATGGAGTTTTTGCTATCAAAGGATAACCGAGCGTCAACTTCAGTGGACACTTTACCCGGAACAATTTTGAGTATTTCGCAACCAATGGCGACGGCTAGCTTGTCGCAGGCGTCGCCGATGGTGTCGGTCTTACTCAGCACCTCATTGATTAAAGAGGCATACTGCTCCAATTGCGCAGCTTTGTAGAGCAGAGATGGGTTGGTGGTGGCGTCCAGGGGTTTAAATTTTGCGATGGCTTCGATATCGCCAGTGTCCGCAACCACATCGGAAATTTGCTTAAGCTGTTCAAGTTTATTGGTCATCGTTTCTCTCAGATAAAAAGTGGGAGTGTTCAATCGTTAGGATTTTAACCCAAAAGCCCCAGCCTTTCCGACTTTCTCTAAGATAATGTGTGATGCCTGCTAGAGTTTTACGGGCCGGCGGGAGTTTTTGAATGTGGCGAGATGTTTGGGTGTGAACAAGCGCTCAGAGTTTAATGCTGGCGGTGAAAATTATTCTTGTGTCGGCTGCTCGGGAGCGAATCTGATTGTGCCTGCGCCCGGCGCCGCGGCAAGCACTAAATTCGTTAACAATGGCGCGGCGCGGCAACTTATTCACCGGCCGCTTCCCGGTGTCGGCTCGGCCTGTGAGGGCAGCGTTGCAACTTACGCATTTAAATACATCGCCAAGAGCGAAGGGCTAATTTGCTGCATCTGCTTGCGAGCCACAATTTGGTCGCCGCCGCCTTGGCGAGCCTGAATGGCACTGATAAATGCCCGGGTGGCTGGCGACTGTAACGGTGGCACCGCATCTAAATGATGTATTAAGCCGGGTTGCTGTTTAAATATATAGGCGGGGAAAAATTCTATGGGCATGTTATCGCTGTCTTCTGTGTCCCAAAACCTCTGCCATAAATGCCACACTAGATTTGAGGTTTTGGCTTCAATTGCGGTCTCAGCTTTTTTCGGGTCCAACTCCATTAATAGACACCAGCACAACAAGGCGTGGTGCAGATGTTTTAGAGCCTCGGAACACAGCGCACTGCGCAGCAGCAAGGTGGTCTGCTGGTAGTGTTGGTTTTCTGCTTTGAGACAAATGTCGAGGGCCTCCCAGTCGGGAATTTGCATTAAAACATAGCTGCGGTGCAGTTTTTCTTTGTTTGGCTCGAATGGGGTGTCGCCGAGGTTGCGCTCTAATCGGCGCCAGGCGAAAGCGAGGTAGTCGCGGGCTGAGTGTTTTAATAAGGTTTTTGCCAGGGGCAGAACTTCGCTTTCTAGTGCTTGCAGTTCGGTGGCAATGGCTTGCGGTGAAATGGCTGGGTTCGCCATATGGTAGCCGTAATTAATCAGATCTTGATAGCCACCGAGCTTTTCGTGAGTAGCATTTAACGCGGTTAATTTTTCGAGCTGGGTTTGTGCTTGCTTAAAGTTTCTCACACTCAGGCCATGACATAGGGCGTTTTCCGCAATGCTAGCGGCGTTGTCCATAAACAGGTCCATTTGCGGTAAATCTTGATGGCGCTTCCATTGTTGGGTGAGGGCTTGATTTAAGGGCTTGTGCTGGCTAGCGGTGAGCAGGCTGTCTTGGCCGCTAGACCAGGCATAATAATCCTCACTGATCTGCTGCAATTGCAGGGCTGCGGTAAATGCTTCCACCTGGTTTGCCAGCTTCAGCAGATCTGTTTTCTCAAGTTTTATATGTTTGTCTAAAGTGGCAATGTCACCGCAACGCCATTTTTCATAATCGCTATAGGGTAAAAAACTCTCGGCGAGTAACCAATCGAGTAAACAAAAATGCCCTTGCTGACTGAGGGCTTGTTCAATATCTAATATCTCT
>JAHQVY010000271.1 GCA_019634095.1 Cellvibrionaceae bacterium | reverse complement strand
TTGCGCATAGTTATCCAGTGCATCGCTGAGCGAGCCGGGATTGAGAGTAAAAACAAAAGGGTCTCGAAACTGCTTGCTCACATGCTTGAGTACACGTTGCTTTTTTCAAACGCCTAGCCCCGGCCGCCTTCTGTTTTTCACTGGGTACAGTATTAACATTAGTGACATTCGTTGTCGAATTATTGACATTCGTTGTATTGTTAGAACCAATAGAAGCGTTAGCCCCGAACGAGTTTTGAGAACCCAATGAGATATTTGCCCCGGTAATATTATCCTAAATTAATCTGTTGAATCTACTGCGGACGCCCAATGAACTGAAATTAAAGTGTTTTTTCAATTTTGCGGCTGCACTCGTAGAGTGACTACGAATTGGCCGCAAAAGTTAAAAAATTCACTCTAATTTCAGCCCCTTGGACGCCCTCGCTACGATCCAACTGATTAATTTAGGATTATTCGAGTTATCGGTTTGACTACTGTAATCATTCACTGCCCTAGTGCCACCACCGATATTTACAGGGCTGCGACCCCCAGTATTTACACTGCCTACCTCGACAACATTCCCGGCTGGGTTAGGCTCAGCTTGCTGTGTTGATTTGTCCGATGCAGCGGCTGACACCGAGGTATAAATATCTTTGGCAAAATACCCAAGCCCAGATAACAAGGCGCCGATAATGACAATTAAAATTTTCACTTTATTATCTTGATTTAGACCAGTCCAATTAATCATAAAAATTTCCTTGCAAGAGTAGAGTGATTGTTAACGAAAAAAAGCAAACGCAAAAACCAGTGGGTTTTTGATCTGCCGCGCCGCTATTGATGCGGCGCCCAACCCTATAACACTTAACGATTAAGCCCTGTACTCACAGCCATAAGCGCTTCACCCGCATGTTGTATTCCCCGTACGGGCCAAACAACATAGCGGGGTTTGACTATGGGGGTTTGACTATGGGACTTTTACTTGATTTTTAATTAGCTGCCCCGCTTGCACTTCATATCAAAAGCACCGCACTTTGTCACCTTAGCATTTATTTTTATGATATCCCCAATCAGTATATCGACGGGGTCGGATTGCCGCTTTAGCTGTATCCAAAGATAATTATCACCCTTGGTGTTCACCACCTTACCCTCACCAAGAGTCTTCACCTGGGTTATTTCACCCAACAGCGGGTCGTTCACCGTGGAAGTAACAATAATTTCGGCTTTAGTCCCTTTGGGGTATTTTTCCGATTTCACCAGGTGGCTGCGCACATAAGTCTTTTTACCTGAAGTAGCCAAAGCAGTGACATAACCGTTTTCGGCAAAGGATCCGGTAATCATTCCGGCGTTTTCGGAAAATATTTTTTGAAACCCTAAACGCAGATCTTGGGTGATATCTTTTTGCTGGCAGCTTTGCTCAGTCACTTTATTATAGGTTTTGGTGTTTTCTCCGCTAAAGGTAAAGTCTGTTACCTTGCTTAATGGGTTAGTATTGAACACACTAACTCTTACCGTTGTATCAAATTTAACCTCACAGCGGATCGGGCAATCGTCACCGAGTAACGTACAGTTATTTTCAGCGATCTTGAAAACCCTATCGGTCACAAGATTTAAAACCTCGCCTTTTACGGCAAAATCAGCGTAGCTAAAGCCTTTTGTTTGCCGCTTGCCACCCGCAGCAATCAGCTTTAGCTCTTTTCGAATTTGCTGGTTAATTTTCCTATCGAGAACGTTTACACCGCTCACTACCAGCGATTTTTTTAGTAGGCTTGTCGCCACCTTAGCAGACTCTTCGCCAAACTCGCTTTCTATATGCACTAGCGCAATATTAAATGAACGCTGCTTTTGTTTTTCGATTTTAAGACGCAATTGTTTTTGGCAGGTAACCTGGTCTTTACCTCTGCAGGCTATGGATTCTTGATTCAGATTATTAATATCGAGGGGTTTCGACCAGGCACGGGCAGAGCATAAAACAAACAAACAACACGCGAGCCAATAAGAAATGTTTTTCATGTAAAACTCCTTGTAGTAAAAATTGGGTCGAAGACATAGCCTTTAACTCTTCCTTGGATATTCAATGCTTGGCGACGCTAGAAAGCGATAAAACCTACAGCAACAACAACTTGCTTAACGAGCTCATAGTAAAATACTTGAATAAATATTGACTGATTAGTTGCAAAACAAAGCACAAACTATGACTTAACATTAGTATGCTTAGAAAAGAGTGTGCCTAAAGAAAAGTAATTACAGCCAAGAACTTTAAGCTGTATACAACAAACCAGGAAACTTAACATGAACAGTTTAACATAAAATACATTGTATCAAGTAAAAACAGCGCCATTTTCAACGACGCCTCCGCAAAACCTTACCAAACATGTATACAACTAGCTTAAACGGCTATCTTACTTGCTAATCTCGCTATACGCATATTCATACCGATTGAATTTTTCACCCCACCCGCAAGCACTTTAGGGCCCGCAACCATAACTCAACGTCAATGGTACCTAATTAAGCCTAAAGGTCTTTAGATACAAAGCTTGCAGAAGTTAAGGCAGTTCAGCCACTTCGTCCATTCAAATTTACCCAACTACTACCCAACTACGGGAAAGGGATGGCCGGGGCATTAAAAGCGTCGGGAACGCTTGCATAGCGCCCAGGGAGGGCTTGAGCGGCCTGGAAAATGCGCCGGCCATCCCTGTGGCTGCAAGCTTAAGAATATTCGCGTTTAAACGGCAGCAGGGCGATAAGATTGTAAAGTGGCCTATTTTCAGTGCTTAAATTGGTTATGGCATACACGTCCCGGCGAACTAAACAATCTTCGGGCATAGCGGGAACCGGCGGCTCTTTTGGTAGCGCCGCCAGCCAAGGTTCTCAATCAACCTAAATTAACCGTTTGAATCTACTTCAGACACTCAATGAATGAACGAATTAATTTAAGATTAAATTTCGTCGATGACTACCTGGCCATGGGAACTGTTAATTTGAATATGGTTTGGTGTAGCCTGAGTTTGCGTTTTAAGATGGTATGCTTGCAATTTTTTATCGTTAATTTTTACCGATTTTGCATTCATCGCGTAATTGTATTGGCTGCCCTTTGGCAACTGGATTTTAATATTGCCATGATTGTTGTGGCTGACAATATCAAACTTTGCCGCTGTCTGGACTAATTTTATCGCACCGTGGCCATTGTACGCTTCAAGGCGAGAGGCGCCACCGCTAAAAACAATTGGCCCATGCTTATTTCTTAGGGTCACGTTTTCCAACTGCAAACCATTGGCTTTAATTTTGCCGTGCCGATTGCTCAGGTTCAATGTGTCTCCCGTGTGATTATCGAAATACACTGCGCCGTGTCCGCTGGTGAAATTCACCGTGCCCACTTGGCTTTTTAATAGGGAAACCGAACCATGCCGCCAGCTGCCTTCAAATTCCGCACTGTTTAAAACGGCAATTTTTAACTTCCCGTGGGCACCGTTAATGCGAATGTTGTCGCTTTGCGCAGACTCTATGTTCAAGGAACCGTGACGGCAATCTAGCGATGCCATAGACGCGACAATGGCACCGACCCTTACCCCCGAGTGGCGGGCGAGTAACTCAAAGTTTGGCATTTTAATATCCTGTAATTCCAAGGTGCTATGGCCGTGGTCAAGTGCCAATCGCTGCAAGGCGGCAGTGCCAACCAGCACCTTAATTGTTCTATGCACATTACAGTTTCGCGTCCAACGCTGACTGCTGTAGCCAGTCAACACCTTTAAGGCTTTGCCCGCTCGCTCATCGCTCAACACATGGAGGCAGCTATCTTTATCGCCCCTTTTAAGAGTTTGAATCATTGTAATATCGAGTGTTGCGCCACTATTTTGCGTCATTTCAATCTCGGCGTGATTAAAGTCTAAAGAGAGCGATTCAAGGCCCTCTAAATCATAGATTTTTTGCTCGGTAAACTGCCGGTCGTCGCCGAAGCTGAGCGAGACAACGAAGAACGCTGCAAGCAAGGCAGCACACTTAAGCGGAGTATTCATTTCACTTCCTTTAATGAGTTAATTAATTTTTATAGCGATAGATTATTGTTGCATAAGCTGCACAGCATTTACCGTACCAGAACAATAGATCATTGAAATTAAAGGATTTTTTATATTTTTAGCGCAGTATCAAGAGTATTTCCTGGTATTTTCAACCAAGTATTGGTTTTTTATACCAAACCGTTTTTTGGCAACGCATAGCGACTGTGAAAAAACGCCAGCGACACAAACCCGCAACCGAGCTAGCCAACATTAACGCTGGGTTTAATAATTAAACTCATAGCTAAAGCCGCTCTCTATGCCCAGCGGGGTGATCACAAGAATACTCAAAAATCCGCGGCCGCTGGGTGGATCGGCATCGTCGAGGTCGATAATAATATTGTGGGTAGTGGGGTTTCGTTGACAGTTATCTAGCAGGTAATCGGTTCGGCTAATTAAAGTGCCCACACTGGCTTCCAAGCTAATGGTGCTGCCACTGGGCATCGCATTGTTGTTGAGGTCTGACACTGTCATTACGATGGTGTCTTTCGAGGCATAATTGCTGCCGAAGGGCGGATCGAAGCTGAAGTTTGCCCGGGAACCGGCCATCACCAAGTTCACCGCATCGCGCACCGTAACACCGGCATTGGCAGAACAGCGCACACTATCTACGCACAAGGGGCCGCCAAATAGCCCGTCGGGGCCATCGAACAGGCCATTGCGGTTAAAATCGATATAGGGCTCTGCGATATCGCGAACACCGTCGAGGTTATCGTCGCGGAAAGCTTCGCCAATATCGCTAAAACCGTCGCCGTCGTCAAAGCGCCCACTGCCATTTTCATCTTGAAACGATTCACTGCCAATTGCCGACACCAAAACCGTAGAGCGCCCATTTTCCGGACGTGGATTCTGCGACACCCAAGTCACCGAGCAGCTGCCGCCCACACTAGTGCAGGAAGGCTCAATGCTACCCCCCTCGGTGGAAAAAGCGAAGCTGACACCATCGGGAACCAAATTGTTAAAGAAGTCTGCGGCGCGCACGGTCACCGTCACCTCCTGCCCGTCGTGCTGCCACCCCTCTGGGCTGCACTGGTTCAAACTCAGCGACACGCTGTCTTGGTCCGGCACGCCGGTGGAAATGACCAGCGAAGCCGACTGGCTGGAAACACCGCCGTCGCTTATGGACGCGATCACCACGACCGATGTGGCCACATTGCCCGATTGCACGCTGGTCGAGACAAATCCCTGAGCATCGCTAAAGGCAAACGCGGGACTCAAAGTAATGCCCCCAACTTCGGTGGTGAGTGCAAAATCGACGCGCTGATTCGCCAGTGGTAAACCTTGTGCGCCAAACACTTGGAAACGTACTGTTGAGCTTTCTTGCAAGCCCTGCCCCCCGGAGCCGCGAAACACAATGGTTGTGGGGCTGGCATCTTGAAACACAATGGAACCCGCCTCATCGCTGAGTATGCTCAATTCCACACTCGCCACAAACTGGCTGCCGCTGAAGCTGAGAGTCGCGGTAACGGTGTCGCTGCCGACACAGCCGTCGGCGCGATAAGTGGCAGTGGCAAGGCCTTCTACGGAGCTCACTTGCTGGTCGATAGTGGCCAGCTGTTGCTGCACACAGGGGGAGCTGAATGCAATATTCAGCGGACTGCGAAAGGCGCTGTTATCTGGGTTAACCACCGCAGCACTAATGCTTACCGTGCCGCCCGCGCTCACCGCACTCAAGCCGGCTACCAATTGCCCTTCGCTAAATTCATCACCAAAACCACTACCCAGCTTTATCGCGGGCGGCTCGACCGCAATATTTAAACTTTGGCTAACGGTACCTTCCCCCTCGCCGATCATCGCCAGCAAAGTGGCGATGCCGGCAATGTCGCCGCCCAAGACCTGAATGCTTGCCCTGCCATTGTCATCGGTAAGTACCGTGGCGGCCGGGGGATTAAAACTCACTAAGTTGCCACTTACGTTAACCAGTACATTAGCTTGAGGACCGCCATTTTGGTCGCTCACCAAAATACTCAATGTACCGGGGTCATCAGCGCGCACGCTATTGCTAGCGCCAGACTCGGAGAGCAAGGCCAAATTGATTGCCAGGGTATCAGCCTGTGAAGCCTCGCCGCCACTGGACGAAAAGTTTAAACGCGCCGTTATACGCGTGTCATCAACCTCAATACTTGCGCTAATGGTGCCTGCACCGTCCAAGCCATCGGCGAGTAAATTGACCCGAGCCTGCCCGTTGGCATCGGTTAATAAGGTGCCGTTAGTCACGCCAACACTGCCTAAATCACTGCTAATACTCACCAGCTGGCTTTCCGCTGGATTGCCAAAACGCGACACGTTAACCAGGATTTGTGCCGGCGAGCTGGTGGAAATTGAGGTGGTGGGCGCAGCGGTATTGGCGTCAAATAGCGCAATTTCCAGTTTGTAGCCACTGCCAGTATCGTGCGCACTCGCCTCGTGAGCCGCTGTTTGCTCGCCACCACCACTGCAAGCCACCAGCAACAACTTAACAATAACTACCTTCAACCAAGTTACACTCGATAAACCGCGCAAATCACTTTCCTCAAAAATACATCACTTGTAAAAAGTATAGGAAATGCACAGCATTGCGCGACATTTGGCATGTAAAACACGCCTTTTTTTTGCAGCCGAGAGCTTGATCAAGAAAAAAATGCCGCGCGAGTAATTAATACAAACAATCAGCCTACACATCACAAATTGCAACGATGGTAAAAATAGCTTGTTAAATTCGTTTACTTTGCTATAACTACCCACAGCATAATTGTGAGCCGCTTTTAAAGCGCACATAAGCTATACGAAATAGATGGATGGGCAGATAGACCTATAGGCAAATAGATAGGTAGACAGACAACAAAACAAAAAGAAACTAGTAAAACGACTTACTGCCCAAGGCAGAAAATCGACGCAAAAAGGCGCAGCGAAAAAAAAGACGCTACCTTAACTCGGTGGCAAACCGATACTACAGCGAGTAATTTACCGAGTTAATCGTTCTATACCCGTAGCGTTTGAGATTTAGGTGTTAGGAGTGCGTCAATTTTTGTTATTGGTAAGGCGCGACAACGCAGAATAGCCATTCTATTTAAGGCGGAGCAACACCACCAAGGGCAAAAAGGGGCGTGCTCATGAGGCCTAAATCTCAAGCGCTACGGGTATATTAACCCGGCAAGACTATTAACTACGCCCTGTCAATAGTTGCCGGCAATAATAAAAACATCATGTTTGCAAGACCACCAGAATAAAAAATAATAGAGGACTCCCTATGAAATACCGCGTTACAAAACCGCCGCTGCCTTACAGCCTGCAATACCTGCTTGCTGTGACAGCGCTACTGCTATCAAATGTTGGCCTGGCGGGGTTTACAACCTCTGGCACCCAGCTGCTCGACGACAACGGCCAGCCCTTTGTGTTTCGAGGCGTTAATCATCCCCACACCTGGTACAACAGCCGCACCCCACAGGCTTTGAGTGATATTGCCAGTGTCGGGGCAAACTCGGTGCGGGTGGTGTTATCTAACGGCACCCATACAACGAATTGGGGGCGCGACAGCGCGGCGCAAGTGGCGGATATCATCGCCCAATGTAAACAGCATCAACTCATTTGCGTTTTAGAAGTGCACGACTCCACAGGCCACCCCGAAAGTGCTGAGTCGAGCCATATGCGCAATGCTATCGACTACTGGTTGGACATTGCCGCGGTATTGCGCGGCGAAGAAAATTACGTGCTCATCAACCTCGCCAACGAACCTTTCGGCAACACCGCCTCGGCCGCTGATTGGGTTAACGCCCACACGGACGGCATTCAGCGCCTGCGGGCTGCCGGCTTGGAACACACCTTGGTGGTGGATGCTGGCAACTGGGGGCAAGATTGGCAAAATACCATGTACGACAACGCGCAGGCCGTGATCGATAGCGACCCGCAAAACAATCTTGTTTTCAGTGTGCACATGTACGAGGTTTACCAAAATCGCGCCCGCATTGAAAACTACGTATCGGGCTTCTTAAATCGCTACAACGTGCCGTTGATTGTCGGCGAATTCGGCGCAGATCATCAGGGAAATTTTGTCGACGCCGATTCGATTATGGCGGTGGCCAAACAATACAATATTGGTTATCTCGGCTGGTCTTGGTCGGGTAATGGCGCTTGCTGTACAGCACTCGACATGGTGAATAATTTTAATGTTAACAGCCTTAGCCCGTGGGGGCAGCGCATTATTAACGGCAGCAACGGCATTCGCGAAACCGCAGCCATTGCCAGTATCTATGGCGCTCCTGGCCCAAGCCCTACGCCCATAATCAGCCCCACCCCCACACCGCCGCCTACCCCTACCGCGGTACCCACCATTCCCCCCTTACCCGACGACGCGATCAACTGCGTTATCAGCCGCGCAAATGTTTGGAACGTCGGCTATCAACTGGATATTAAAATCACTAACAACAGCAATGCCACAGTGAACAGTTGGCAGGTGAGTTTACGCTTTCCCGAAGGGGCTAATCTCACCAACAGCTGGAACGCCGACATTAGCGAGAGCGGCAATGATATCGTGGCAGGCAATGTTAGCTGGAATGGCAATTTAGCTCCCGGCGCCAACGCAATCTTCGGTATTATGGGCGAGCACGACGGCAGCTTTGTTGAACCAACTTGCGATGTTAGCAGCAACTGACACTTGCCAATTCTACCGCGATGCGTAAAGAAAACACGCCTGTTTTAGCAAGCGCGCCGGTGACCAGCTCATAGTGGGCTGGACACCGGGGTATGCTTGCGAAGTTTTTGGTGAGTAACCAAACAGCTAATTAAAACGACGGCAGCGATGCGCTTGCGCCACCACAAATGGAGACTTGGCCGTGTGTGTTTTGAAGGTGCGTTTTGATTTCCCTTTTAAGGTCTTTAAAAATTTAACGAATTAACAAGCGAGCCATCGCGCGTAGGCGGCCTAATTAACAGTGTTCCCCCGTGAGCACCTCAAAATGTCGCGTTGGGGTTAGTACTATAAGCATCATGTTAAATAATATACCCGTAGCGAATAAAATTTAGGCCTCATAAGCACGCCCCTAAGTGCCCTTGGCGGTGTTGCTACGCCTTCAATAGAAGAACGGCTATTGTGCGTTGCCCTAATACCTCACATCCTTGTGAGTAGCGCCTTCCAACAACAAAAATTGACGCGCTCCTAACACCTAAATATCAAACGCTACGGGCATATTGGCCCGCTAACTGTGCAAAGCCAGCTTTAATACAACACAGCAACACTACAAATAATGATTGAATACCTATTAAAAACTGCACTGCAGGTATAAAGAGAGTGTCAATCTTCAGCGATTGAGTTAGTTTAGCGCAACAAAAAATAGTTATAGCGAGCCCCCAGAAACGATACCCTTGGCATTTGAGGTTTAGGCATTACGAGTGCGTAAATCCCAAGCGCCGAGAATATATTTGATACGAGTATATTTGAATAGAAAACAAAAGCCCGCGAAGATTACGCTTGCGCGGTGCTTTACAAACTCACTACAAAGAATATTTAATGACACAAAAAAATTAAGGCGAGGTAAATTAATCTCCACCTTAAACACGATTTCATTAACCTGGTACATGCGTACAAAACAATTTCCAGGTAATGGATACACCTCGCCTTTAGGCAAGAAAACCACCTACATTATGTTTGCAAGACAACCTAACGATAATTCAATAAAAATAGTTAAATCATTAAGAGGAATCACTATGAAACCTACCGTGCTAAAACGGCCCGTGCAACGGGCTCTGCAATGCTTCGGTTTTTGTGCAGCGCTTTCGCTGCCCGCTTTGAGTTATGCGAACTACACCTGTGAACTGACCAATGTTAACCCTTGGAACAACGGCTACCAAATCGATGTGCAAGTCACCAACAACGGAAGCTCTGCGATTACTGGCTGGGAAGTCACCTTAGAATTCCCCAACGGTGCCGACCGCACTGGCGGCTGGAATGCCAACTTTACCGACAGCGGCAATCGGGTAAGCGCCAGCAGTTTGAGCTGGAATGGCAACTTAAGCCCCGGAAGCTCGGCCTACTTTGGCATAATAGGGAACCACAGCGGCGACTTTATTGAGCCCATATGCAGTGGCTCTGACGACGTGGGACCGACGCCTACACCGACACCTACACCAACGCCTCCTGTAACGCCTACCCCCCCTATAAGCCCCACGCCAAACCCAACAACACCTACGCCAACTCCACCGGGCTCCACGCCAACGCCTCCTCCACCAACGGGAGCGCCCGGCGTGAGAGTCGACAACCCCTTTGCCGGTGTACAGTGGTATGTCGACCCAATTTGGTCGGCCAAAGCATCCGCTGAACCCGGTGGCGACGCCATTGCGGGATACTCCACTGCCGTATGGATGGACCGCATCGGCGCCATTGAAGGCCCCTCAGATGGCGACGGAATGGGCTTGCGCGATCACTTAAACGAAGCCGTGGCACAAGGCGCTGGACTATTCACCTTTGTCGTCTACGACCTGCCCAATCGCGACTGTGCGGCGCTGGCCTCCAACGGCGAATTGCGCATCTCCGAAGGTGGCTTCGAGCGCTATAAAAACGAGTACATCAATGAAATTGCGCAAATTCTTTCCGATGCCGCCTATGAAACTATGCGTATTGCCGCCGTTATTGAGGTGGACTCGCTGCCCAATTTGGTCACCAACCTCAACGAACCCGATTGCCAAGAAGCCAATGGACCCGGCGGTTATGTAGACGGTATTCGCTATGCACTGCAAGAACTCGGAAAAATCGACAATGTGTATTCTTACGTAGACATCGCCCACTCTGGCTGGCTCGGTTGGAGCAACAACTTTTCCGCCTCGGTGCAGCTTATTGGCGATGCGGTATCTAATCTCGGAAACGGAATTAACGACATTGCGGGCTTTGTGAGCAATTCGGCAAACTACACCCCGGTAGAAGAACCTTACTTGTCCAACCCCGATTTACAAGTGGGCGGAATGCAAGTTAAATCGGCCGACTTCTACGAGTTTAACCCCTACTTCGAAGAATTAAAATTCGTTACCGACTGGCGCAACGCGATGATTGCGCGAGGTTTACCGAGCAATATTGGTATGTTGATCGATACCGGCCGCAACGGTTGGGGCGGCTCGGGGCGGCCTTCCGGGGTATCTAGCAGCACCAATATTAACAACTATGTTAACGAATCACGCATTGACCGTCGTTCCCACCGCGGGAACTGGTGTAACCAAGCCGGCGGTGTCGGTTATCGCCCTCAGGCAAGTCCCTACGCTGGAATCGACGCCTATGTGTGGGTTAAACCCCAGGGAGAGTCGGATGGTATTAGCGATCCCAACTTTGAAATCGACCCCAACGACCCGGCGAAACAACACGACCCCATGTGCAACCCCAACGAGCCAAGTCGCTACGACCCCTCCGTAACCACTGGCGCTCTTGACAACGCGCCGCACGCGGGCCGCTGGTACCCAGAAGCCTTTCAAGTGTTAATTGAAAACGCTTATCCGCCGCTTTAATTTAAGTACCGAAGGCTTAAATCAGTGGATCACACGATCCACTGATTTTTGAATTCAAGGATTTATTACTCTTACTACCCGAAAGGAAAGCCGGATACCCTTTCTTTCAAACCCCACCCCATGAGGATGCGGATGACAAGCGTGTAGAAATATATGTACCACGGGTTTGAAACAGGGGGGTATCCATTCTAAGTGTCTACTTAGCGACTTGGATGGATGCATTCCCCGAACCCGATCATAGAGTTGGCACGACGCTTGGTTTGCTCGGGATATTTTTTGGTCATGCCTCGGCATTGCCGAGCGAGTATCGAACAGGCTAAGTTAATAACGCCGATACCAGTAATTGCCGGAACAAGCATTGATTAAAAAGCCGCTAGCGAAAAGAGAGTACATCGCCCGTAACGGTGGCTGTCAATACAGGTTGGCAACGCGCCGCCCACAGCGAGTTAGCAGTGCCAGCCCTCGTTCCGGCTTTGTCGTAACCTGTAGCTGTGCGGTTTACTGTGCAGCTGTTTTATCCTAAATTAATCAGTTGAATCTACTGCGGACGCCCAATGAACTGAAATTAAAGCGTTTTTTCAATTTTGTGGCTGCACCCATAGAGTGACTATGAATTTGCCACAAAAGTTAAAAAATTCACTCTAATTTCAGCCC
>JAHQVY010000270.1 GCA_019634095.1 Cellvibrionaceae bacterium | reverse complement strand
TATAGAGTGTGTTTTAAGGACCTTAGCGGTGCTAACTCGCCTTAAATAGAACGGCTAATCTGCCCTCGGTGTACCAAAGGTTGTCGCGCCACTCCAAGAACAAGAGCCAATAACTTGGATAGACGCAGGCATAGTACCTGCATTTCAACGCTCCGGATGAATAGCAAATATTTAACTCAAAAGGATATTTACTGTGCCAAAAAAGTTATGTAGTACCGGTTCACTATTTTTCGCATCTACGCTATTTACCACTTCGTTTCAAGCCTCTGCACTTCCTCTAACCATAGATGCTGAAGACCTTGGTAATCAAGCTTCAATGATGGCGTTCTATAAAGGCCAAACCGATTTCCTGGGAAGACGTGGGATTAATTATGGTGTGCCAGTTGGTACTAACAGCCCGAGTTTAATCTATGGTGACTCGGGGGACAGCGGTAACTTTGCCAATGGGCCCACTACCGATACCGTAATGTTTTTTTTAAGCGGTGGCTCAGCTCTTAATGGTAATTCGAATATTAATACCGACTTGCCATTTTTTTACAACTTGACGCTCGATTCAACGGTTGCACTGTGGGAGGTGCCAAAGACGACAGCAAACTTGCGAGGTGATATAACAGTGGATGTCAATAACACAGCAAATAATTGCGCTTTTCGTCCGAAAGGCAAGGCTCACGGAAAATTCTGTAACTTAGAAGTGGACAAGCCGACTTTTTCCGGCACTGCAATGCAACTTGATGTTTCCAGTAATGCCATGCAAGTCGGTTTCGACAACATGACCTTTGGCTCGATAAATCCCTCCTTTTCGCTAACCCCGCTAAGCTCACCCTCAATCGCTGAACCTAGAACCTTTGCGATATTTGGCTTGGGTTTATTTGCGATAAGCTTGCTACGTGCGCAAAAGCGTAGATAAACCCAGACATTGCGTAATTTTTCCACTCAGAACCCGCCGCTGCATCTATACCCGTAGCGTTTGATATTTAGGCCTCATGAGCACGCCCTTAAGTGCCCTTGGCGGTGTTGCTTCGCCTTCAATAGAATGGCTATTCTGCGTTGCCCTAATACCTCACATCCCTGTGAGTACCGGCTTGCCAAGAACCTTAATTGACGCGCTCCTAACACCTAAATCTCAAACGCTATGGGTATATTGATCAACGCAAGCATTTTGTGGTGCACATTGCCCCCAACGAGCAAATTGATTGCCTAAACCGCACTGCAGCCACCCTCGAACACGGAGTTTCCGAAATCAAGCGCGAAAATTTGTCCACCACCACCTTTGCAGACTTTCCCCTGCCACGCTTGGAAAATTGCGCCGTAGCTTTAGGCTGCACGCTATACCGCATGGATGAAATAGGCACTACATCGCAAGCTGTGATTTATGGCGAGATACAAAAAATGCATATTGAAGATGCGGTGATCACTCCCCACGACATTCGCCTGGTTATCGACCCGCAGAAACTTGACCCGCTAGCGCGTTTAGGAGGTAATAACTATGCCTCGCTGGGAGAGTTATTACAGGCCATTCGGCCAAAATAGGGCCTAAGGAGGCTATTGACTAAGCGGCATCTTGGAGTGGATACCCCTTGCTCCAAACCATCAGCGTAAATACCACTATAAGCTAGTCACCCGCTTTATTCCGGGTTACAGTTAAGCGCACAGATAACTCTACCTTCTCTCGGGTAGTCTCCGCTACCCCCTGAGCACAGCCACCTAAGCACAGCCACCTAAGGAGGTAGCAAGTAAACCCTAGCGGCATAAATTTTCGGACTAGAACCGCTTGCGTTACTTATATAGCAGTATGTCTAGCACCGACCGTACTCGGTTTTTTCGAGGTCACCAAAAGTCACTTATGTTCGCCGTAAAAACTGTTTTCGCAAGACTATAAATACCCCTCCATAAGCTTCTGAATCCAAAACCTTAAACATTACGATAAACTCTTCTCGCTAAACACAACCTTTAAACCTAAATTAATCAGTTGGATCGTAGCGAGGGCGTTCAAGGAGCTGAAATTAGAGTGAATTTTTTAACTTTTACGGCAAATTCGTAGTCACTCTACGGGTGCAGTCGCAAAATTGAAAAAAACGCTCCAATTTCAGTTCATTGGGCGTCCGCAGTAGATTCAAATGATTAATTTAGGTTAAAAACATCTTACCGAAAACCGAAGTGACAAAACCCAAAAAACCTCGGAATTTTCGAGGTTTTTTGGGTTTGCTAAGGTTATATACCGAGAATAATTTGTGGCCTCAAGGAGCGACAAACTCGAGCAATGCCAGCTCAGAACCTAAACCTGTACTCCAAGAAAAAGCGGGGAAAATCGCTTCACTATCGGCTGCGGCGACACGCGGGATATCGAAAGCCGGAGCGGAGGATAGCTGTAAACTTTCGGCAAAGAATTGCCCGCGAATCTCTCCGGATGGATTGGTTTGGCTGTGTACGTTAACATAATTGCCACCGGCCAACATTGCCGCAAACGCCTCTTCCGCTAACAGGGCATCTACGCTAGATGTCCAAAAGTTAGGATCAACCTCCTCGTCTCGACCCAAGAAAAATAAGATATCGCCATTTTCACCTGCGACAGCAGAGTGAATGTGGGCTGCGGTAGCGTCATCTAAATCGCGAGTTATAACCCGCATTTCCACACTCAAATCTGTGGAATTCAGCAGTACATAACCATTTCCCGAGGCCTCGCTCACCACTGCTGGCACCTCCTGCCCCCCAGATAATACGAAAGTAGAAAGCGAAAAATTGTCTGTGAGAATTTGACCGCGTATTTCACCGGCTGGGTTGGCTTGCGAGTGTATATTCACATACTTAGCGCCCGCGAGTAGGTCATCGAAATCTGCTTGCGCAAGGGGTGTTGCTTCTGGCAAAGACCAAACTGACTCCTCTTCCTCGCTCTGCTCAAGCGCAAGGAATATGCCGCCGTTAACACCGATCCTCGCACTGTGAATATGGCCGACACTGGCCTGCTCCAGATTATTGGTAACCACGGTTAGCTCCAGCCCTAAGGTCGCAGTGTCCATGAGCACATAGCCGTTGCCGCTCGCCTCGGTTGCTACGGGCGGCGCTTCCTGATCTCCAGCGAGTTCAAAAGTCGATAAAATAAAGTTGTCGGTGAGTATTTGCCCGCGTATTTCACCAGCAGGGTTTGCATCGCTATGCACATTTACATAGTTCCCACCAGACACCATCGCCGCAAACTCGTCTTCGCCGAGCTGAGTACCGCCAGGCGCAGTCCAGATAGTCGCGTCAGCGTCATCCTGAACCAAAGCCAACAGAATTCCGCCATTATTACCCACTCGCGCGCTGTGAATATGGGCGACGCTGGGATCAACCAAGTTCGAAGTTATCACCGTCAGTTCGAGAGCCAAGCTCAGGCTATCCATCACCGCATAGCCGTCACCGCTAGCCTCTGTAGCCACAACGGGCACTTCTTGATCACCGGACAGTTGGAAAGTTGTAAGTACAAAATTGCGTGTCAGAATTTGCCCACGAATTTCACCAGCGGCATTGGCTTCGCTGTGCACATTGACATAGTTGCCACCGGACACCAACCCATCAAAATCCTCTTGGCTTAACTGGGTACCCGCGGGCGCAAACCAAATACGCGGGTCTGCTAAATCTTGCTCCAGTGCCAGTAAAATTCCGCCGTTGTTGCCGACTCTAGCACTGTGAATATGGGCTACGGTGGCTGCATCTAAATTGTCAGTAAGTACTCTCAATTCCAGGCCGAGGTTCTGGGTGTCCATCAGCGCGTAGCCATCGCCGCTTGCATTGGTTTCTATCACAGGTACTTCTTGGTCACCGGCTAGCTTAAACGTTGCCAGTACTAAATTATCGCCAATAATTTGGCCGCGAATTTCCCCGCTCGGGTTAGCTTGGCTATGCACGTTCACGTAAGCACCAGCAGACAGCAGCTCTTGATATACCTCGTCGGGTAACACGCTATTATCCGGGGCACGCCATAGAGATGTATCGGTTTGATCCTGCTCCAGTGCTAAGCGCACACCGCCATTGCTGCCAATACGCTCGCCGTGAATATGACCCACTGTAGCGTTTTCTAAATTTTGCGTTTTAACCGTTAACTCTATGCCCTGGGTGAATTGATCGACAAGCGCGTAGCCATCTCCAGAGGCATTGGTATCCACCGCCGGCGCCTCTTGGTCTCCGGAAAGATTAAAGGCAAACAGCGTGAGGTTGTCGGTAATAATTTGCCCGCGAATTTCACCACTTGGGTTGGCCTCGCTGTGAATATTCACATAAGCACCAGCAGAGAGCAGGCTCTCAAAATCTGAGGGCTGTAACACCGTATTGTCCTCAAGCCGCCAAACACCTTGGAGGTCCGGGTCCAAATCTGCTTGCAAAGCTACAACGACACCACCATTAGCACCAATTCGGTTGCTGTGTATATGCGCTACAGTGACATCGATATTATCTGTGTCTACCGTTAATTGCACGCCGTAGGTATTTTCGTCCATAAGCGCATACGCATTGCCGCTGGCCACAGTTTGCAAAGCGGGGACTTCTTGGGAACCAGAGAGATCGAAAGTTGCCAGTACGAAGTTATCGGTAATAATTTGGCCGCGAATTTCTCCGCTCGCGTTGGCTGGTGTATGCACGTTCACATAGTGGCCGCCGGCAAGCAATTGATCAATTACAGACGGCTGCAACACAGTGTCGGGGGCTAGCCTCCAGATACTAGGGTCGTCGTCATCTTGCTGTAAAGCTGTTAAAACACCGCCGTTTCGACCAACGTTTTGACCGTGAATATGAGCGATAGTCGCGTCGTCAACACCTTCTGTAAGCACGGTCAATTCCATAACGTTACGGGCTTTATCAATCAGTGCGTAACCATTGCCGCTGGCCGCAGAATCCACCAGCGGAAATTCTTGCGCTCCGGAAAGCTTAAACGCCGCCACGGCGAAATCTTCGCTGACCACTTGGCCGCGAATTTCTCCGGTAGGGTTTTGCGAAGTGTGCACGTTCACGTAGTAGCCACCGGAGAGCAGAGTGTCGAGCGCAGCAGCATTTATAGTCGTGTTGGCGGGTGTCGACCATACGCCGGGCTCGCCGCTGACACTCTCGAGGGCAATATTAATACCGCCATTTTCTCCCACTCTCCCGTCGTGGATATGGGCCGCAAGGATATCTTCAATATTTTCGGTTATGACGCGTATTTGCAACGCGCTGGTATCGCGGTTCACCCAACCGTAGCCATAGCCTTTCGCCGCCGTTTCGACACCCGGCACTTGTTGGATACCGGCCAACGAAAACGCCAACAACGTATAGTTATCCGTTAATATTTGACCGCGGACTTCGCCAGAAGCGTAGCGCGAAGTGTGAACGTTAAAATACCAATTGCCCGCTTTTACTGCATCGATTTGACCCTGAGTTATCGACTCCGGCGCCAAAGACCAAGTGCCGCCTTCCAGCCCAAAGCCCAAATTGCCACGTGACAAGCCAACTAAAACATCACCATTAACGCCGGCTCCACCGCGGTGAATATGAATATTTTGTACGTCCGCCACCGCCGAAACATCGACGCTGGCACGCATCTGAAAGGTACTTTCGTCAATTTCCAAAAGTGCAGTGCCTTTAAAAGCCGTGTTGGTTGCCGGCACTTCCTGAGCACCGCTCAAGGGCACCGTTATCGATGTGGTCGCATTAAATTGCGGCGCCGGTGTAGGAATCGGAGTTATAGAGGGCGTGGGACTGACGGGTGGTGGAGGTGGAGGTGGAGGTGGAGCTACCGGTGGTGGGTTAGTCGGTGCTGGAGTATTTCCAGAATTCGAATTTGAGCCCCCGCCGCCGCACGCGACAAGAGCAACTGCTGCCAAGGTTATTAATAATATTTTCCGCATTGCTAAAACACCATGTAAATATTAATAAGTATATTTTTACTGTCGGTCGAATAGTTTTCTGATCAAAAATGAAATTTTTTCACTAATAGACTTTGAACTGATAACTAATATCTAATATCTAACTAACTAACTAACTATACCTAACTAATTAATTATATCTAACTAACTAGGTGTTCCACCGACCCGGGAAGTGAAAAGAATTAAGCAAACCGTTGTATGTTTAAAGTTACGTTAAACATCGTCACTTAGTTGCAGCTAGCAACTTACAAAATTCTCATATAGACAACAGCTGTAATTCCAAAAAAGTATCTAGCTAAAAAACTGAGGTCTAGCATCCCAAAAAATGAAAAATTTTATTAATTTTTTGTAAGCAGCGGCAGCGACTGCCATTACCCTTACAAATCACCGCGCGAAAATAGCATGCTCGCGGCATTTACAATAATTATCATGCTTAAGCCAAACACAAAAAATAGAATGAATTTCACAAAAAAAATAAATAAATCTATCACAAAAAATATTAAGAAAACTTGTTTATTATTTACAAGTTCACAATACACTGGGCAGGGAACTTATACACTTTTTCGACAAAACGCCGCAAATAGGCGAACAAACGAATAGTAACGGGTATAGCAAGCTATGTTATTCAGAGCAATTACCCCTAGAGGTAACGTTGCAGCCTGCAGTTAATTAAATAGTTGCTAATAAAACAGTTACTAATAAAACAGCCACAAAAACTCGAGCCTTATTAAACAAATTAGCACCGAACGGGAAACAGACAATCAAATCAATCGTCCCACGCTAATTTTTTAAGCGTGATATCAACCCGATTAAGGCACTAGTTTTTGAATTGAGGAACTATCGAAAACCTTGGTTTGATACGTCAGTGGGGTTACGATGAATAGATAACTTATTAAGGTAAGTGGCATTATATACCCAAAACACTTGAGATTTAGGTGTTAGGAGTGCGCCAATTAAGGTTCTTGGCAAGGCGCGACAACGCAGAATAGCCATTCTATTTAAGGCGGAGCAACACCGCCAAGGGCACTTAGGGGCGTGCTCAATGAGGCCTAAACATCAAACGCTAGGGGTATATCTCGCATCGCTCTCGATTTTTCGACTTCACAAAGAGGCACTTATATTCGCCGTAAAAAAACTTGGTGCAACGCTATAAATATCCCTTTAAAAAGCTTCCGAATCCAAGACTTATAAACCTGTTGCTCTAGTGGTTTAGCTGCGTTGCCACCTCGGGTTGTAAGTCGAACAACTCGTTGAACAACAGGGCAATCATTTGCTGCAGCTTGTGTTTATCGGGTTCTAACATGCCTTCTACATTTATGCCGTAGAGCGTGTTAATCAATAATTTACTCAATACCGACAAATCTCGGTGCTGGCGAATTAAGGTTTGTTGTTGAGCCTGCGCCAAGGCCTCATAAATTATGTGTTCCATCTCTGCAAAATGGGCGTTCATCAGTTGGGCTACCTGCTCATCGGTCGCGGCCATTTCCAGCGCGGATTTTATCATGTAGCAACAGCGCTCGGCTTTTTCATTGCTCTCCACGCATTCAATTACGCTGTCGAAGAACGCACGCAAACCCATAATGGGGTTGGCATGCCGGCTTAAACTGTCGGTGAAAGACAACTGCACTTTTTGATAGAAGTAGCGCAGCGTTTCGATAAAAAAGTGGTGTTTGTTGCCGAAAGCGGCGTAAAAGCTGCCGGGATTAAGGCCGGTAACGGCTTCCAAATCGCGCATGGAAGCACCTTTATAGCCTTTTTGACGAAACACAATAAGCGACTTTTGCACAACGTCTTCACGGTTAAACTCTGCGGGTCTAGCCATAACGCACTCACTGGTAGGAAGGGTTGTAATCTGGATTTGTAAGTTGGCGCAGAAACTTGTTGATATCGCGCTGCAAGGCGCCGTTGCCGGCGGCAAAGCTCTTTGCGCGTTTCGCCATTTCCCGGGCGAGTGCATAATCTTGCTCGATAAACTCAATCTGGGCCATTTGAAACCACAAATACGGGTTATCGGATTCAATCCGCAGTGCACGCTCAACTTTCGCT
>JAHQVY010000269.1 GCA_019634095.1 Cellvibrionaceae bacterium | reverse complement strand
GGCCGGTTTAAGGGTGTTGCCGATTGCAATTGCCTCGTTAAAAGACCCGCAGTCTTTAAGTTT
Organism: Cellvibrionaceae bacterium; assembly: GCA_019634095.1. Classification (GTDB taxonomy): domain Bacteria; phylum Pseudomonadota; class Gammaproteobacteria; order Pseudomonadales; family Cellvibrionaceae; genus JAHQVY01. Next base: position 9,106 of record JAHQVY010000269.1, on the reverse strand, counting down.
GGTGAATGCGCTCATTGAGCAATCGGATGCGCGCTTAATTATTAATACTACCAGTTTTGCATCAAATACCGTCTCTAGCCCCGATCTCGCTTCTCAGCCCACAGCATTTACATCGCCGTTTACGCGCGACTTAGTGGTATTGCAATTAGTGCTTGCCAGCAGCACAGAAAGTGACTGGCAGGCCTATTCACAGGGCTTGCGCGCGCGGGATATTGCCATGCAAGTTGTGTTGCCGGAAATGGATGGCCGTGTGTTGACCCGTGCCGTCAGTTTTAAAGTGGCCAGTCATTGGTCTGCGCGTTGTCAAATTTCTGTGGTGCGTTATGCCGCGCACCGCGAGCGGGTGCAATTTATTGCGCAGCTGTCAAAGGCGTATCTTAACTTGGCCGATAAAAATAACCGCGAAAAACGCCTCGCATTAATTTTGGCTAATTACCCTACCAAAGATGGCCGCATTGGCAATGGCGTCGGACTGGATACGCCGGCTTCAACGGTGAATATTTTACAGGCTTTGCGCGCCGAAGGTTATCCGATAACACAGATTCCCAGCAATGGCAGCGCCTTAATCGAGGCTTTATTGCAGGCCATTACGAATAATCCCAACACCTTGCATCATCTTCCGTGCTGGCAGAGTGTGTCGCTCGAAAATTATCGCCACTATTTTAGTTTGCTGCCATTAGCCTCCCAGCAAGCGGTACTAGCGCGATGGGGAGACCCCGAGCAGGACCCAAAATGCCGCAAACAGCGTTTAATGCTAGCGGGCATACGCCTGGGCGAAACCTTTGTCGGTATTCAGCCGGCACGAGGGTTTAATATGGATTTAATGGCTAATTACCATGACCCAGATTTAATACCGCCTCACAGTTATTTGGCTTTTTATTTTTGGCTGCGCCACGAATATGGGGTGGATGCCATTGTGCATGTGGGTAAGCACGGTAATTTGGAGTGGTTGCCCGGCAAGGGTAACGCGCTGTCTAACCACTGCTGGCCAGATATCGCCCTCGGCCCGATGCCGCACTTTTATCCGTTTATTGTCAATGATCCCGGCGAAGGTGCACAGGCTAAACGCCGCACCCAAGCGGTGATTATCGATCACTTAATGCCGCCCATGACTCGAGCCGAAGTGTACGGTGAATTGTCTGAATTAGAAGCCTTAGTGGACGAGTACTATCAGGCCATGGGCCTGGATACTCGCCGCGAAAACTGGCTGCGGCAGCAAATTCTGCAAAAGCTTGACGCCAGCCATATTCGCCAAGAATTGGCTGCTGGTGAGCAACAAGATGACTACGCGATACTGAACCAGTTAGATACCTATTTGTGTGATATTAAAGAAGCCCAAATTCGCCACGGTTTGCATATCTTGGGTGAATTGCCGCAAATCGATAAATTAAGCGATACTCTGGTGGCGCTGTTGCGTTTGCCCCGGGGCGAGGCCGTTGCGGAAAAAGGCATCTTGCACAATATAGCGGCGGATTTATGCCTGATGCATCGCGGCGCGCTCTTTGACCCGCTGCAGTCTGAAGTGGATGTTTGGCAGGGGCCTAAACCGAGCTGTATGCAGGTGTTGAGCGAACGCCCTTGGCGCACCACAGCCGATACCCGGGAGCGCTTAGAGCTGCTCGCAATGCACTGGGTGGAGCGCTTTGTTTTGGGGGAGGCCGAATTTGCCAACGAGCACCCCGAGTTGCTTAACACCGCTGAACAATTTAGCTACGCGAAACAGGTGGTTTACAAGGCCTTAAAAACATCGCAAAGTTTAGAAATTGCTTCTCTCGTTAAAGGTTTGGCTGGCCGTTTTGTTGAGCCGGGGCCCAGCGGCGCCCCCACCCGCGGGCGTTTAGATACGCTGCCCACCGGTAGAAATTTTTATTCGGTGGACAACCGTTCCATTCCCTCACCGGCTGCCTGGGCAATTGGGCAGCGCTCGGCGCAATTGTTAATTGAGCGCCATTTGCAAGAGCAGGGCGACTACCCTAAACACTTGGGGTTGTCTGTGTGGGGCACCGCCACCATGCGCACCGGCGGTGACGATATTGCGCAGGCCTTTGCCCTTATGGGCATTAAGCCGGTGTGGGCGCTGGGTTCGCATCGAGTTGTCGATTTTGAAATTACGCCCTGCATGCTGCTCAATCGACCCCGTGTTGACGTCACCTTGCGGGTGTCGGGTTTTTTTCGCGATGCTTTTCCCAATGTGATGCGCTTGTACGACGCCGCTGTGCAAGCCCTGGCGGCTTACGATGAGCCCGCGGGTATAAACACCATTCAACAGCATATTTTAACGCGCAGTGCACAGCTGCAAGCCGCGGGTGTTGATGCCTTAGAGGCACGGCGCGAAGCGAGTTATCGGGTGTTTGGTAGTAAACCCGGCGCTTATGGCGCGGGTTTGCAAGGTTTGATCGATGAACGCTGCTGGCAAAGCGCCGAAGATTTAGCCGAAGCCTACTTAAACTGGGGTGGCTACGCCTACGGGCAAGATAAACCTTCGCAAGACGGTGTCAGTGCCAAAAGGAGTTTTCAGCATCGCTTGGCGCAACTTGACGTGGTGGTGCAAAACCAGGATAACCGCGAACACGACGTGTTGGATTCCGACGATTATTATCAATTTCAAGGCGGAATGACCAATGCTGTCATGGCTTTTTCGGGGCAAGCGCCAGCGGTTTATCACAACGACCATTCCAACCCTGCGCAACCGAAAGTAAGAACGCTAAAAGAGGAATTAAATCGGGTGATTCGCACCCGAGTATTAAACCCAAAATGGATTTCAGCCATGCGAGAACACGGTTATAAAGGGGCATTTGAAATGGCCGCCAGTATTGATTATATGTTTGCCTACGATGCCACCACTAACTTGATTGACGATTATCAATACGAGCGCGTCGCCGATGAACTGGTGTTTGACACAATTAACCAACAATTTTTTGAAACCCATAACCCCGCAGCGCTGGAGGAAATGGCAGAGCGCTTGTTGGAAGCGGTGCAGCGCGGTTTGTGGAACGATACTCAGGGTTATGCCGAGCGTTTGCAAGATGTATTGTTGCAAATTGATGCGTCGCAAGAGGTAGTAGATTTGGCCGGCGAGACCGACCCACCAGAACCGTAAGTTGCCGCTTAGGTTCAGGTGTGCTTGGCCCTTACACATTTTATTATTGCCCATTAATATCAGTGAGTTTGCAGTGTCGAAACAACAGCTTCATTTTCCCTTTGCGGCGGTAGCCGCCCAATCGCAGTTTAAACTGGCTTTATTGCTGGCTGCGATTAACCCTTTATTGGGGGGCGTACTGGTAAGTGGGCCAAGGGGTTTGGCCAAGTCCACCTTGGCAAAAGGCTTGGCCGACATCTTGCCCGAAGTTAAGGGAATATCCCCTCCCTTTGTTAACTTGCCCTTGGGTGCCACCGAAGAAATGCTGATTGGCAGCTTGAATCTGCAGCGTGTGCTTGAAGAGCAGCAAGTCGCCTTTCAAGCGGGCCTGTTAGCCAAGGCACATGGCGGTGTGCTGTATGTTGATGAAGTGAATTTACTCCCCGATAATTTGGTGGATCAATTATTAGATGTGGTTGCCAGCGGTGTTAATACCGTTGAGCGCGACGGAATTAGTCATCAACATGCTGCAGAATTTATTCTGTTAGGTACCATGAATCCGGATGAAGGAGAATTGCGGCCCCAATTGGCCGATCGTTTTGGTTTGTCGGTGCTTTTATCCAATGAATACCGTATTGAAGAGCGGATTCAAGTGGTAAAACTGCGGGAAGAGTTTGATAAAAATCCGCTGGCGTTTGTTGCCAGCTATAAAGATAAACAGCAGGCACTAAAACAAAAGATCTTGCAGGCACGAGACCTGTTGCCGCAGCTAAGTTGTAATGATGTGTGTCGCAGGCTAATCGCAGAGCGCTGTGTACGAGCGGGTGTCGATGGTTTGCGAGCCGATATTGTCTGGACGCGGGCGGCGCAGGCTCACGCCAGTTTACAGCGCAATAATGAAGTGACAGAAAATGATGTGTTAGCGGTAGCGGACTTGGTTTTAAATCATCGTCGAAACAATGATGAACCGGCGAATAAGCCACCGGGCCATCAGCCACAACAAAACACTTTTTCAAAGCCAGCACAGCGGCAACAGCCCCAGTCCTGTGCTGAGCAGAATGGTCAAGAAGGCGATTGGGGAGCAATGAGTAGCGAAACACAAAATCAATTGCTGCAAGCGGCCCCAGAACTCAATTTACTCTCCGCTCGACAATCGAGTATGAAAGCGCCCGCAAAAGTAAGCCAATGGTTTTCCACTCATAAAGTTAAAGGCTGCGGGCTTGGCCCGCGTCAGTCGCCTAATAATAGTTCTCGAGTTAACTGGTTTGCAACCTTGGTTAATAATCTGCCGTGTTGCAAACTAGCGCGCTTACATTTCTTTAAAAAGAAACAGGCCGAGACAATAATTCATCTGGTGTTACTCGATACCTCCGCCTCGATACTGAAGAATCAGGCTTTTGCTAAAGCCAAAGGGCTAATTCTTCAACTGGTGAAAAAGGCCTATTTAAAACGCGAACAATTCGCTTTAGTGGCTTTTGGCAACCAGCAGGTAAAAACCTTAGTCGCCATGCGCCGTGCGCCAAAAGCGATCGAGGCGCTGCTCGACACAATTGAAGCATCGGGCGGCACACCCTTGCACGCAGCCTTGCAGCAGGCGGAAGTATTTCAGCGGCAACAACTGCGCAAACACCCGCGGCAGCATTTTAAAAATACCCTTATTACCGATGGCCGTATTAGCCAGTTGCCAATTAACGCGCAGCTGCACGGTGAGGTGTTTGTTGTTGATGTTGAGCAAACGGCGGTTAAGCGCGGCAAATCTCGGCAATTAGCCGAATTGTTGCAGGGGCAGTATATACCCTTAGTATCTGATATTTAGGCTTCATGAGCATGTCTCTTTTTACTCTTGGCGGCGTTGCTCCGCCTGCAATAGAATGGCTATTCTGCTGTCTCGGCAATTGCCCCTGCATTGCCCTAATACCTCACATCCATGTGAGCAGCGCCTAGCCAAGAATAAAAATTGATGCACTCCCAATACCTAAATCTCAAACGCTAAGGGTAAATCGCTGCTTTTGATTAAGCCTTAAGCTTGTATGGATTTTACGCCGCTAAAAATACCGCAATAGCAGCCGCGAAGCGGCTATGGGTTAAGAATTTATGCAATCTTAGGGTAAACTTATACGAGAAATTTTAAGGGATGTGCACAAAATCTGGAAGTTATTTCATGCACGCTCCTAAGCCCAGGAAGGTCACGGTGTTTTTACAATGAAAAGGCTAAGTAATGACTGATAAAAATCATAAAGCCCGCATGGCGAAAAAAAAGGCGGTGATCGATGCTAAAATTGACAAAGCGACGGAGGTGCGCGGTGTGCTTATTTTATTGTCGGGCAATGGTAAAGGTAAAAGCAGTTCGGCTTTCGGTACTCTGGCGCGCGCTTTAGGCCATGGCAAAAAATGTGCAGTTATTCAATTTATAAAAGGTCGCATGGAAACCGGTGAATTCAAATTTTTTAAAGACCACCCTCAAGTCGACTGGTTTGTGATGGGGCATGGCTTTACCTGGGAGACCCAAGATAAAGCGCGCGACATTCACGCGGCGCAAACAGCCTGGCAGCAGGCCGAAAAACTGTTGCTTGATGATAGCTACGATATGTTGGTGTTTGATGAGTTGAGTTATATGTTTAAATATCAGTATCTGCCCATCGAGCCGGTGGTCAGCGCATTAAAAAATCGCCCGAATATGCAAACTGTGATTATTACCGGTCGAACCATGGCGCTGAGTTTGCAAAATATTGCCGACACCATCTCGGTGGTTGACGATCAGCGTCATGCTTTTCGCTCCGGTGTCAAAGCGCAGGCGGGGGTTGAATATTAATGAACGCCGCATTTTGTCCCGCCCTGTTTCTTACTGCGCCGGCTTCCGGTCAAGGTAAAACTACCCTCACTGCGGCACTGTCTCGCCTGCTGCAGCGTCGAGGCAAAGATGTTCGCGTATTTAAAACCGGGCCAGATTATCTCGATCCGCAAATTTTAAGCCAAGCATCCGGTAATTCGGTTGAGCCCTTAGATTTGTGGATGGCGGGAGAAAAATACTGTCAACAGGCGCTTTATAAGGCGGCGCAGCAGGCGGATCTGATTATTATCGAAGGCGCCATGGGCATGTTTGACGGCGAGCCTTCCAGCGCAGATTTAGCGGCGCGCTTTAATATTCCAATGGTTATTGTTATGGATGTTAAAGGGGCGGCGCAAACCGCGGCTGTAATTGCCGCCGGGCTCGCCAATTTTCGCGACGATATTTGTGTCGCCGGTTTAATTGCCAATAATTGTGGTTCGCAAAGACACCGGCAGCTTATTGAAGAGGCGCTGCCGGCGACGATACCTTTACTGGCCACACTAAAACGTTCGCCGGAGCTGAGCTTACCGGAGCGGCATTTAGGCCTGGTGCAGGCGGCGGAAGTTGCCGATGATTTAGAGCGGCGTTTTGAGGCCGCCGCCGACTGTCTGGAGCAGTGTGCAGTGATAAGCTGGCTGGAGAGCCTACCCGCGGTGGGTTTTGAGCCTGTGTCGCTGCCACCTGTGCCGCCGCTGTTGCAAAATAAGCGTATTGCCGTAGCGAGGGACGCCGCCTTCAGTTTTATTTATGCCGCGAATCTTAAGCTGCTGCAAGCTATGGGGGCTGAGCCGGTGTTCTTTTCGCCATTGCGAGACAAGCGTATTCCCGAAGCGGATGCGCTCTGGTTGCCTGGGGGGTACCCAGAATTACACGCAAAACGTTTATCGGAAAATAAAGCCATGCTCCAGGCGATGCAACAATTTTACTCCGAGCAAAAACCGATACTGGCTGAATGCGGCGGTTTTCTCTATTGCTTGGAAACGCTGAGCGATTTACAGGATAAGCGCTACCCCATGGCCGCACTGATACCCGGTGACGGGGCGATGCGTGGCAAGCGAGGCTGTCAAGGGATGCAGGCTGCGCCCCTGCCCGAAGGGACACTTCGGGCGCACGCCCATCATCGCTCTCGCGCTGCGGGAACCCCAGAGCCGATGGCTTACGGTGTGCGCCAGCGACACCCGGCCCCTGGAGAAGCGATTTTTCGACGCGGGCGACTGACTGCCAGTTATTTGCATTTATTTTTCCCTTCAAATCCACAGGCTATAGCCGCACTGTTCAACGCGCAAACCGCGACGATAAATACAACCGCCCCCAGTGAAGGAGCCGATTATCCTGCTTGAATTATTACATCTTTTATTATTGGGTTTCGGTTTGGGTGTTATGCACGCACTAGATCCCGATCACGTTGTTGCTGTTTCCATGTTATCTAACCAAAAGCCCAGTTTTAAGCACAGTTTGTTTCATTGCATGCATTGGGCCCTCGGGCATGGTAGCGTGTTGCTGCTCGCCGGCGTTTTGCTGTTCGGTTTGGGGGTGATGATACCCGAGTTATTACAAAAATCTGCTGAGGCCAGTGTGGGTGTGGTTTTAATTGTTTTAGGCTTGCTTTGTTTTAAACAATTTAAAAATGAGAAACTCACGGCGACTGCTTGCAGCCAGAATAATACGCGGCAAGCACCAGGCACGCGTAAGCCCGTATTTATTGGCGCTTTGCACGGTTTAGCGGGCAGTGTACCGGCATTGGCATTAATCCCCGCGGTTGCCAGTGGTGAATTGCTGGTTGCGCTGGTGTACCTGCTGTTGTTTTCTCTGGGGGTGCTGTTGTCGATGCTAGCCTTCGGCTTTGGCTTTGGGGCTTGCCAGCGCTACTTAAGCCAGCGGTATCGACAAGTTTTTCAGTATAGTCGTCGCGCGCTGGCAACGGTATCGATTGTGTTAGGTGGCTTTTGGTTAGCGCAAGTGTTACCCGCAGCATTTGAATTTTAGTCGGAGGGATTTAGTAGGAAGAATTTAGAAGGAGAGAGCTCGCGTCTTAAGTCGCTTGGTGCTGCACTTTAGAGTGTGGGGTAAACGCTGTGAAACGTTGCGTATATGCTTGTTGCCCCTTACCCGTTACCCAAAAGGTCATGGTTTGCAACAGCGTGCGAAATTTTCAATTTGCCAGGCCAATATTTAACAAATGAGTGAATGCAGCAATGTGGCGAGAAAGCGGTGAACAGCAGCGAGCGCTGCGCAGCGGTTTAAGCACTGGCACCTGCGCCACCGCTTGTGCACTTGCCGCAGCAGAGTATTTATTGTCGCAAAATAGGGCGCAAGCTATCGAGCTAAATATCGAGCAAGCTATTATGCAAACTATCGAGCAAACCAAAGCGGCGCAAAAGCAAGCCACGCAAGTTAGCGTCACTTTACCCAAAGGTAAAATAGTGGAGCTTGCCGTTACTATTGAGCTTGCCGCAGCTGCCGTGATGGCCTCGACAATAAAAGATGCCGGTGACGATCCCGATGTGACCCACGGTGCACGTGTGTTCGTTGAATTGAGCTTAACTAAAGAAAAAACCATCACCTTCGCTGCTGCTAAGGGTGTGGGCACGGTAACCCGCGATGGCTTAGCATTGCCCGTCGGTGAGCCCGCTATTAATCCGGTGCCTCGAAAAATGATGCGCGAGCACTTGCTGCACTGCGCGCAGCAACACAACTACTCCGGTGGCTTTCATGTGGCGGTCGGCGTTGAAAATGGTGAGCTTATCGCAAAAAAAACCATGAATCCGCGTTTGGGCATTATTGGCGGTTTATCTATTTTGGGTACTACCGGCATTGTGCGGCCCTTTTCCTGCGGTGCATGGATCGCCTCTATTTATCAAGGTATCGATGTTGCGCAGGCCAATGGCTTGGTGCATATCGCGGCGACCACCGGCAATAGCAGCGAACAACTGGTGCAGCGAAAATATGCAATGCAAGATATGGCCATTATAGAAATGGGAGACTTTGCCGGTGCTGTATTCAAGCATCTGAAAAAAGTGCCAATAGAGCGGGTTAGTATTTGTGGCGGCTTTGGTAAAATTACCAAGTTAGCCAATGGCCATCTGGATTTAAACAGCCGTGTTTCGAGTATTGACTTTCCCTACCTGGCCGCTCTAGCGCAAACCTTGGGCGCCGATAAGCGCTTGCAAGAAACAATATGCGCTGCCAATACCAGT
>JAHQVY010000268.1 GCA_019634095.1 Cellvibrionaceae bacterium | reverse complement strand
CCTCTGCTAAAGCCACATCTCCTTTCCAGTTACTTCTCATATTTGAAAATTCGCATAGCCAGCTAACAGCTGATTCAGCGTCAATATGACGCATATTTCTGTATTGTTGTAGTTTTGACGCAATTGACGCCACGGCGTCCTAGCCCAAAACAACCTTGAAAGCCCCATTCTATCTGGTTTTTAGTTGCTATGCAGCCTCAAAAGTTAACCTGAAAACGCGTCTAAAATACAACAATCTCTTTTATCCAAATAATAACCTATTGAATTAACTATATTTTTTGAAATAAGCGCAGCAAAAGGCGTCATTAATCGTTCAAATAATCTTGATGATGTCTGCGTCAAGCGGCAATGCATGTATAAAAACACAGAAAAATAGTAGGCAGCTGACGATGGACGATATTCCCAAGCCCGTACCCTATCCACCCACTCGACTAATGGAAAAGCTCCGTACAATTATTCGGGCTAAGCAACTCAGCTATAGCACAGAAAAAACGTATTGTGGCAGGGTAAAAAACTATATTCGGTATCATAAAATGCAGCACTCATCGCAGCTGGTGGCGCAGGATAAATACCCGTAGCGTTTGATTTTTAGGCTTTATTAGCAAGCCACTTAAGGAACGTGCACGAAATACCGTCCCTAAGGATTTTATCGGCGTTGCTCCGCCTGAGGTAGCAAACTATTGTGAATAGTCTGGCTATTTTGCATTGCCCTAATACCTGGCATCTCTGTGCATATCGGCAACTGTTCCCGCATTACCTGAATAGGTTAGATCGATGGTAGCGATGGTTTGTGTTAATAGATTACGTCCCTGTGATTAGTGCCTTCCTTTGAGCGAAACCCAAACGTTATGGGGATAAGCTACTTAGTGGCGCTGCGCCATTTATTTTGGATTATTCAAAAGTTTGATCGCTTGAGTGGCTGCTCGCTGAATAATGGTATTTTCCGCGTTGGCAAGCAAGTTTTCCAACCGCGGGATATGCTCATTGTTACCAGAGCGGATGAGGGTATTGATTGCGGCAATCTGTACGCTTTGGTCGTGTTTTTTCCGCTCGTCGAGAATATTTAATGCCTGCTGATAAACTTCCGGGCTTTGCAGCCAGTTGGCGACTTCCATGGCAACCACGCGGGTTTTCGGTGTTGTATTCTTTGATTTAATTAACTCCTTTGCTTGTTGGTTGAGGCGTTGCGTGTCGATTTGGTTGCTGTTATAACTGATTCGCGATAAAGAGGTTAGCGCTGTAGCGGCACGGTCATTGTTGTGAAGTTGCGTTGCGTCCCATAGTAAATTTTCTATTACTTCAGGTTGCGCCGATTTTTTATGCATGGTGTCACTGCGTGCAATAATTTCGTTCTTAATAAATTCTGGCGTAGTCGGTAGTTGGAGTGCCTCTAGTAGGCGCTGTTCGGCGAGGTTGTGTTGTGGCCACTCTTCCGCTAAATAGTCGAGAGAGCGTGTTTGTAGTGCCTGCCATTCTGTTTGAGAAAACCCTGGTGGTACTTGCAGTTCTAAAATGGCGAAAAGAAAATCGATATCGTCGTTGTTACCGCGATCAAAAATATTTTCTGCCGCCGCGCTGGCTTTGATAAACCCGTCTTGATGAGATAAACCAAGGAATTGTGCCACTAGTGAATTTGGCCATTGCTGATAAATATTATCTAATGCTTGTTTATCCGCCAATGGTGTGCTCCCTTTTGTGAGTGCAGGGGCGCTTGCGGGTTGTTGGCGCTGCCCCTCAGGTAAAACAGCCGCGTTGCCGAATAGTTTTTGGTTTAAATTGGGCGGGCTGGATTTAAATATTAGGCTGGAGGCGTAAATGGCAAGGCATATTGTTAATGCGGCTGCCAGGCTGTATTTGGTATAACGCGATAATATTATAGGGTGCATAGCTTGTACTCTTTAGATGCTGGAGCAAGTTAGTCAGTTTGTACCGCGAGTTGCTTGGTGTTGCAGGCTTTGGTTAAGGAACGTGCATGAAATACCTTCGAGTTTTGGCTTGATCTAAGCCCCGCTGCTGCTGTTGTAAAAAGAATAAAAATAGAACAACTATGCTCACCTTTTTACGCTTAAGCAGCGAGGCTTATATCGGCGTTAAAACTTGGAAGTTATTTCATGCACGTCCCTAAGCGGTTTGTGTTTTCTGGAGCGGCGCTTTGGCAAGCCTGCAAACACATTATTGCGTTATGTTTGGGCTTACTTATTTACGCGCTCCCAAGTCATATTCCAGTAGGCTTAATTTTAGGCTTCATGCACAAGTCCCCTAATGCCCTTGGCAGTGTTTTTTGGCTTAAATAGTCAAGCATTCGATGTTGCTTTAATGCCTCACATCCCTGTGAGTGCTGCTTTGCCAAAAACAAAAGCCAAGCAGAAAGATTGATGCACGAACAACTTAAACTTAAACGCTTATTGGTCGCCGTTTAAGATACCATCGCGGTTTCTATCTAGTGCAATGCGCGTGCCCGAGCCAAAGGGTACGCAGGTAAAGGTCACTTCCTGGCCTGGAGTGCCCGCTGTGCGTCGGAGATCGTTTAGGTCCACAGCCGGTTGATTGCTGGCGTCGGCAATAAAGCGTTGTTGTTCGGCGTCGTACAACCACCCGCGTTGTACACCTTCAACAACCGCAGTTGCCACCAATTCGCACTCTTTAACGTTTCCACCGAGAATTTGCGAAGCAAAGTCTTGCTCGGCCCTTTCCACCAATAAATTGACTCGCGCCAGAGTATCGCGGTCGGCATCGGCGTGGAGAGTAATTTGTTGACCGGTGATGGGTGCTAAATCGGTTTCGGAGGCGAGCATAAACGCTTCAATATCCTGTCGCTGCGGATTCCCACCTTCAAAGCCGACCAGGCCGTCGAAAGCGGAGTTAAATACTTCGGCATTCATAAACCGTAAAATCGTGTCGATGCCACCGTCGTGGAACATACCAAAACCACGAATTTGATCGCCTTTAAACTCGTTGTCAAAGGCGTTAGTGCCTTCGGAGGGCGGTGAACCGAACATGCCAACCTTGGTATATACGTTGCGAGTTTGCGCGATTTTTGTTATCTGATTTAGAACGTCGAAGGAGGTGGTGCCGTCGGTGCCATAGAAGCCATTTTCGGGGTCCAAGGTATGGCAACCCTCACAGGTAAAGCCAAGCCCGGGAATTAAGGGCACGCCATCGCTGCGGTGTTCCCCCACGATGGGTCGACCGTCGTCGTTGCAGATAACAAAGCCAGAACCAGCGCAACCAAAGTAAAATTCACGGCCGCGTTGCTCGGCGCGGTTTAGGCTGTTATCCAGTGCTCTCACTGGGTTGGGTGGCAATACCATTTGTAGGGTAAAGTCGGTAAATTTCTGCATATCTGCCGGGTCTATAATTTCTTCGCGCCCGTGCAAAGCTTCGAAAGCCACAATAAAATTGTTAAACGATAATTCACTATCGAAGGGCGGCTCTTGTGCTTCGTCAATACCAAAAAAACCGTTGGAGCGGTCACCGCGCCAGTGCATGGGGCCATGATTCACCAATCCTTTCAGGCTTTGCGTTGTCATCGGGCCTTTGTTTGGATGTAATTCGTTAACCTCGCCGGTGCCATTGAGATTTTCGACGAAGAATCCACCCAGAAGGTCGTTCTCTTCCGGTTCGGGTTCGGGTTCGGGTTCCGGCTGGTTGCGCCCACCACCAAAAAGACCACCGAATAATCCGCTACGGCTATTGTTGTTGCGGCCGCCCGTAAGGCCACCTAGAAAGCCGCCGCTATTATTATCATCATTGCTGCCACCTAGCAGGCCGCCGAGTAAACCGCCGCCGTCGAGTAGGCCGCCCAGAAAGCCACCGCCGATGTCTGCGGCAATATCGAGCAGAATATCGGCTGGGTTTTCTAGCATCTCATCATCGGGGTTACCCAGATTCCAGGCTAGGTGATCTAAATCGCCGAAAATATGACAACTGGCGCACGCAGCTTCACCATTCGAGGAGGTGAGGTTGGCGTCGTAAAGAAATACACGCCCTTCAACCACCGATGCCGGTTCAGGATTAAACATGGCAACACGGGTGGTCTCTGTTTTTGTTGTCAGGTCGACCACCGAGACGGTATTGTCAAAACGGGTGAGCACATACATTTGGTTGCGGTTTTCGTCCCATGCCAAACCGCTGGGGCCGCCACCACTTAACTGAATATAATTGGCGCTTTCAACTCGCGGGTCGAAGCTGTCGTCCTCCAAGCTTTGGGTATCGAAGACACCAATTTTACTGGAGCCATAAGCAGCCACTGCGAGCTTGCGACCATCGCTTGATACCGCCATTTGCAAGGGCGTCGCCAAGCTGTGTTCCGCCGTACCGGGTGGCGCTGGGGTAATGTCGTAGTCGATATGTTTATTTAAGTGGCGGGGGAGCACACCTTGTTCATTAATTACAGTAATGCGCGCTTCCGCCAAATGCCCTTGCAGGGTTTCGCCGGCAAAGGTGCCCGGGCCTTCAAATAAGCCAATATTGTTGGCTTCAAAATTACTGGCGTAAATAGTGCCGGTAACCGGGTTTGTAACCATATTAAAAATAGTGGTGCCCACATGGTTAAAGCTGCGAGTCTCTTGCAGGCTTTGTGCGTCAATTTCAAACACATCTCTATCGGGTAGGCTAAATTTAACTACATCGGTCCAGTCGCGCCCTTCCGGGTCTTCAAAACGCTGTGTGTCGCGATTAAATTTAACAATAATACCGGTGAGTGGAGCGCGTTCGCCGTCGGCATTGGTTTTTGGGCCAACAATACCGCCCGGGACCAGTTGTCCGCCAATTACGCAGGTTTCTTCTTCATGCTGACACACAGTGCCTTCGCTAACAGCGGCGGTTTGGTTACCGGAAAAAAGTGATGCCGCATACACTTTTTGCCCGTCTGGGCTAAGCGCCAAGGCACGGGGCGTATCGCTAAATAATTCGATAATTCGCAAGGGGACTCCGCCAAAGGCGTTGCCTAAATTTGCCGAATCAAACACCCAGACATCGGCTCTTGGTATACCGGGTGTGGTTAGTTGGGGGTTGCCCGCACCTGGAATATCGCGGATGGAGCGGTCGGTTCGATGCTGTCCCCGATGGGCGGTACTAATAAAGGCGCGTCCATTGGCGGCAAACACAATATCGCGCGGTTCATCGCCTACCAGTAAAGTACGCACTACTCGCGGATTTTCCGAATTCATGTCAACCACACTCACACTGTCGGAAAGGTGGTTAACAACCCAGACTTCGCCGAGTGAGTTTTCTGCCAACGCAACGGGTTCCATGCCGACGGGAATTGATAGTAGCGGCGTTAAGTCACCACCTTGGATATTAAATACCTCGAGGCGGTTGTCTGGCGTGTTGCACACAAACAGTTTGCTGCCATCAGCGGATATGGCCACCGGGCGCACTTGGCCGCTTTCGAAAGTAATGAAATCGGGTGATGCTTGTGCGACCGCGAGGGTTGAACTGCTCGTAATCGAGATTGCGAAAAATAGTTGCTTATACTTGCGAATACTCCAGGAACAAGCAAAATTAAAATAGGCAAAATGGTTCCACATAACGAAAGCCTCTTGTTTTACATTAAATTAGGGTCGCTGGATTGCGAACCGCTTTTGCGCATTCACGCGATATGTAGGGTGGCAATGGTATTTTTAGAACAGAAATACAATCGCCGCGCTTTTGTGCCCTTTAATTTTATTGTTTTATTTTTTGTGTGACTGTTGAGTCGATTTTTTTAAAGTGTTGAATTTAGCCTTATTAGATATAAAACGAGAATACATGCTTTGTTATCTAATGTAGCCAAGAGTGTAGTGGTAAATAAATGGTGTAGGAATATGTAATTTACCTAATTTAGATAGGTGTCTTGCTGGGATTGGAACGGTTTAATAAAAAAATTAATTTTTAGGGTAGGCCTGCGAATAGTAATTTTACTATGCCCGATGCGTAAGGTGCATAAGTGCTACGAATGCCTCAATTTTTATTGCTGACTTTTTTTGGTTTTGATTTTTTTTGAAGGAGAAATAACGCACAATTAAAAGCATAGTAACATCACCAAGAGCCTTAAGAGGCGAATTTTTAAGGCCTAAAGTTCAAGTATTACGGGTATGGTGTTGAGTTTATCTGGCTAGCTTTACGACATATTTACGGCGCAAGCGTAGTCTATACCCAAAGCGATTGAAATTTAGGCCTCATGAGCACGCCCCTTTTTGCTTTTAGCGGTGTTGCTCCGCCTTGAATAGAATGGCTATTCTGCGTTGTCACGCCTTGCTAAAAACAAAAATTGACGCACTCATAACACCTAAATTTCAAACGCTACGGGTATATTTGACGTATTTTTTTGCTGCTGTTGGCCGCTTGATAATTGCTAATCAATAGTCACTAATACCACGTATAAATATTAATGCATTGTGGGCGCGTATAAAATAATGCACAGTAAATAGGTATGGCTTCACTGTGCAGGGCTTTTTATTGTCGATGCTATTCCTCAATATCTATTTTTGCGCTGTTTAAAACTGTATGCATCTTGTTCTGGTGTATGGCTGCAGTCAATAATTGCTAAGGAACGTGCACGAAATAACGTGCACGAAATAACGTCCAGCTTTGACTTGATCTAAGCCCCGCTGTTCGTGTTGTAAAGTTGGTGTTGTAAAGTTGG
>JAHQVY010000267.1 GCA_019634095.1 Cellvibrionaceae bacterium | reverse complement strand
GCAAGCAATTACAATGAGAAGGTATTTAAGCTGTGTCGATACCGCTCCTGCGTGAATGCAGCGACTTATCACTTGCTTGGCTTTTGGCGGCGAGATCGCGCCCTGTGAGTCCACAGTAAATTCAACTGCTTAATTTAGGGTAAACCTCACAACGCTGACTATGCGTGCGTCACAAGCATAATCCTAAATTAATCAGTTGGAACTACTGCGGACGCCCAACGAACTGAAATTAAAGCGTTTTTTCAATTTTGCGGCTGCACCCGTAGAGTGACTACGAATTTGCCTCAACAGTTAAAAAATTCACTCTAATTTCAGCCCCTTGAACGCCCTCGCTACGACCCAACTGATTTATTTAGGTTAATTCAGAGTAATAATTGGGCTCGCACCATTAAAAAACCTTCCTCGATAATACGATTAAAGTTTTCGATATAACTAGCAAGGTTCAGCCAAATAAGTACTAGGCCACACACCAAAGTAAAGGGAAACCCCACGGCAAAAATATTAAGCTGTGGAGCGGCGCGACTCATTACACCAAAGGCTATATTAATAAATAATAAGGCGGTCATTACTGGCAAAGCGAAAAGCAATGCGCCGGCAAAAAGCCAGTGACCCAATTTTGCCGTATCGAGCAGTGTTTCTGCACTGATAAAAAAATTGCCGGGCTGCAGGGTTTGAAAGCTTTGCGTAATAAGCTGAAGTAAAATAAGATGACCGTTAACCGCCACAAACACCAAAGTAGTAAGCACCAAGTAAAATTGCGATAGCACCGTTGTTTGCACCCCATTATTGGGGTCGTTCATTGATGCAAAACCAAGGCCCATCTTCATAGCAATAAATTGCCCCGCAAGAATAAAAACTTGAAATACAATTTGAAAGCTAAAGCCGACTAACAAGCCCACCAATACCTCTTGGCTAATAATGAGTAAAGCTTGTAAAGAGATTAAAGAAATCTGCGGCATTGCCGGCAATAAAGGCACAGTTAATAAAGTGAGCAACACTGCGATAGCGAGGCGTACTCGCGCTTGTACGATACGCGAGCTTACCACCGGCATCACCATCACCATCATCCCAACACGAAAAAATGGAATAAGATACTGCTGCAACATATACAACAGCTCATCTTCAGTGATACTCACAAACGTGCAGCCTCAACCGATAACCTCGGGCACTTTAAACAATAGAGAAGTGAATAAATCAGTAAATTCTTGTACCAGCCACGGCCCCAAAATCATAATGGTAGCGAGGGTTACCAAAAGGCGCGGCAAAAAACTTAAAGTCTGTTCGTTAATTTGAGTCGCCGCCTGAAAAGTTGCGACAACAAGCCCCACTAACAAACTGGGGCCAACGATGGCCGAAACTAAAACCACCGTTAAGACAAAACCTTCAGAGAAAAGTTGTAGCGCGACTTCAGGCGTCATATCAAACCCCAAAACTCGCGGCCAGGGTGCCAATAATTAGCGCCCAGCCATCCACCAAAACAAATAACATAATCTTAAATGGTAGCGAAATAATAAGCGGCGACAGCATCATCATACCCATCGCCATTAATACGCTTGCCACCACAATATCTATTACCAAGAAAGGAATAAACACAATAAAGCCAATTTGAAACGCGGTTTTTAGCTCCGATGTAATAAACGCCGGCATCAATACAGAAAAGGGGATATCATCGGTTTTCGCAACCGGGGTAATTTCGCCGATACGGAAAAACAAGTCCAAGTCCGTTTCTCTTGTATTTTCTAACATAAATCGATGAAAAGGTAGTTTGGCGGCAGCTAAGGCCTCCCGCGAAGTTAACTGGTTATTTATATAAGGTTGTGCGGCATCTTGATTTACCCTTTCTAATACCGGAGACATAATAAAAAATGTGAGAAACAACGATAGGCCAATAAGTATTTGGTTGGAAGGCGATTGTTGTAGACCCAGCGCCTGCCGCAAAATGGCAAACACGATTATAATTCGGGTAAAAGATGTCATCATCATTAGTATTGCAGGTAGAAAAGTCAATGCGGTCATTAGCATCAACAGTTGCAATGTGATGGTGTAGTCTTGAG
This sequence comes from Cellvibrionaceae bacterium, assembly GCA_019634095.1. Classification (GTDB taxonomy): domain Bacteria; phylum Pseudomonadota; class Gammaproteobacteria; order Pseudomonadales; family Cellvibrionaceae; genus JAHQVY01. The sequence continues at coordinate 4,408 of JAHQVY010000267.1, read as the reverse complement.
TCCCGTCGGGGTTGGTTTTTACAGTGAGTGCGGGCAGCGCATCAATTGGTTGAAAACTCTCCTGGCTTTGCGCCTGTTGTAGCTCAGTGTCTGCAACGCTTTGCTGGGCCAACACTGGCTGCATAGAAAAAATACTTGCCAACCAAAAAAACAACACTAGCTTAAAAAACAACGCCAGCTTAAATGAGCTATCCAACACCCTCATTAGCTTTTGCCTTTACGGTTGGCAGCTAAGGATTTCAGCACTTGCGAAAAATTCTGTGGCAAACTTGAAGCTTTATGTCGCACTTTATTACCCTGTATATCCGCCAAAATGTCTTTCTTTTCTTGCTCGCTAAAGGTATAGAGTGCGGTAACTGAGCCAGTAGAAACCCCAAGCAATAGTATTTTACCGGCAGCGTCGACCATCACTGCCTTTTCTCGGGTACCCAAGGGCAAATTACCGAGGATTTTCATTTGGCATTGTTGAGTGCCAACATTGGCGTAACCTAGCTTTTTTGCCAACCAAGCAAAGGCCCCAATAAGGATCACTGTTAGGGTTAGCCCTATAATTACCTTTACAGCAAGTATTGAAGTGACACTATTGGTCGCCAACTTATCTGGCGAGCTCCAGGCTGGCAAGCTGGTTGTTAGAAAATACACCACGGGCAAAAAAAATATGCTTTTGGCTAATATCCGAAGTGTCATTAGCGGAGTTTCTTAATCCGCTCAGATGGGCTAATGACATCGGTCATACGTATACCAAATTTCTCATTGACTACCACCACCTCACCGTGCGCAATTAAAGTGCCGTTCACCAATACATTCAGGGGCTCACCCGCCAATCGGTCGAGCTCTATAACCGAACCCTGGTTCAATTGTAATAAATTTCTTATTGAAATCGATGTAGAGCCCACCTCCATCGAAATAGTCACCGGGATATCGAGTATAACCTCGAGATCCGGTTTCCCAGTATCGCTAGCTAGCTCAGTTGAGGTATTTTCGAACTCATCGAGCTCGACAACCTCTGGCTTATCTGCAGCGGACTCTTCTTCCGCTTGCTGTTCCATCGCGGCCGCCCATTCGTCGGCCATGCTATCCTGATCGACATCATCATCATCTTCTTCACTCATTGTCTTGCTCCTCTTGGTCGGCAGCCTCCTCGCTGGACTGCGCCAGTATTTCGTGAATTTTTAACGCTAAATTTTCGTTGCATTGGCCCAATTCCGCCCTAAACATGGGAATTGTATTGGCGGTAACAACGTGAAGCTCCGGCTTAATTACCGGAATAACATCACCCGCTTTTAAATCGACTATATCGCGAAGCGGTATTTCACGGGTAAAAATATTGCACTCGATATCCACCTGCGCTTCCATAACATCGTTGCGCAGCGCTTTCACCCACCGCTCATCGCGATCGTCGGTGTCCGATTGCAAGCCGGCGTCGAGCATCTCCCGAATTGGCTCGAGCATCGAATAGGGCATGGTAATATGCATTTCTCCGCCACCGCCGTCGAGCTCGACATGAAAGGTGCTCACCACCACTACTTCGCTGGGGCTAACAATGTTAGCCATCGAAGGATTTACTTCTGAATTAATGTAATCAAACTCAACTTCTTTTACAGCTTTCCAAGCCTCGCGCAAATCGACAAACACTTGCTCTAATACAATTTGCACCACACGCAATTCGGTTGGTGTAAATTCTCTACCTTCAATTTTTGCATGGCGGCCATCGCCCCCAAAAAAGTTATCCACCAATTTAAACACTAACTTGGCATCGAGAATAACCAGTGCGGTACCGCGCAGCGGACGAAACTTAACCATGTTTAAACTGGTGGGTACATACAAGGTATGAACGTATTCACCGAATTTTTGAATTTGAATTCCCCCCACAGATACATCCGCTGTACGGCGCAGCAGATTAAACATACTAATCCGCGTATAACGGGCAAAACGTTCGTTAATCATTTCCAAGGTGGGCATGCGCCCACGAACAATACGATCCTGACTGGTTAGATCGTAATTTGCTATACCTTCCGAATCTTGCTCATCCTCGGTAGATACATCACCATCATCTACGCCATGTAAAAGCGCATCAATTTCATCTTGCGAAAGTAAATCTTGCACTCAAATATGACTCTCTACTGTAAGATTAAATTGGTAAATAACACTTGCTCTATACCGGGATCGCCTGTTTCTTTTTCAATGATTTTCTGTAGTTCTTGCAAGCACTGTTGACGCATTAATTCTTTGCCTTCTGCAGTCTGTATATCTTCATAGGCTTGACTACCTATAATCATATTCAATGCATTGCGCACCATGGGCATATGAAGCTCAACAGCCTCTATCACACTATCGTCTCTCACTAATAAATTCACTTCGGCTTGCATATAACGCTGGCGACCACGCGCTTGGTAAGTCACAATAATTTCGGGCTTAATTGGATAATAAATAGCAGGCGCCATTACCGGGGCTGCCTCTTCTGCTTCCTCTACTTCAGCGCCTTCTGGCGGCGGGGGCGGGTCTCCCAAAAATTTTATTGCCGCTAAGGTGCCGCCCACTGAAATACCTGCGATGACAAGAATTAGCACTATCAGTAATATGAGTCGCTTTTTACTTCCACCTTGCGCTGCCTCTTCAGTTTCTGCACCGCCGCCTTCTTCTTCGGCCATGTCAATTTTCCGTCTTTATCTGATTCAATGGCTACGATCACTATACGGCAGCAAGCAATATGCCAGAATAATTTTTAAAATGCCCACAGCGTTTAATTCAGCCCTGCACAGGAAATTCTAGCTTGATACCAATACGGGATTTTTAATCTTAGCTTTTTATTAAGAAGTTTTAGCTAGATTTTTTTAGGGTGGCATTGATAGAGTAGCATAGACATTTTTGCGGTGAACAAAAGTCACCGCAAAAGTAAATAGAGTACAGTGCGATGGCATTGAGTTAAGCCTGAAGCCCTTTCAACACAAAGCTTGCAGCAGTAACGGTAGTCCGGGCATTTGCCCATTCATATTTCCACACGGCCCCTGAAGCTGCAGCGAAATGAAGTGCCATTCAACTCTAAGGTTGCGCAGATTCAGACACTTTAAACGTAGGAATCAATACCGTAATTAAGTATTATTTCACGTTGTTCATTGTCGCCCAGTTCGCGCTCTTCTTCATTGCTGTGGTCGATACCCCGCTGAGCAGGCTCTTCACCACTGTGCTGCTGCGAAGATGATTGCTGCCGATCAGACACATCGACATTTACCAAATCCAAGCCTTGTTGGGCGAGGAGCTCTTTTAAACGCAAGACACTTTGATCCAAAGAATCACGCACGGCTGCATTTGAAACCATAAAAACAACACTAGCTTGGTCTTGATTAACCGACACTTTCACTTGCAGCGGGCCAAGTTCGGGTGGGTCCAACTGTAAATCCGCACTCGTTACATTTTGCGCGAACATCAGTGCGGTGCGATCGGCTACCATGTTCGACCATTCGGGTTTAGAAAAATGAATATTCACAGGGATGTTTGCTCGTGCGCCGCCAAGATTACTGTAACTGCTTGGAGAATTGCTTAGTTCGTGTCCTATATTAGGATTTTTTGAATCGCTATTGCTTTGCTGCGCCACTAACTCTTCGAATAAAACCTCCGAAACCTCGGCACTGCCTGGGCGACTAAATTTTGACGCTTGAGTATCCGACTTGACTCTTAACTGACTAATTAACTCATTTTGTTTCGAGCTTTCAAGAGCCACTGTCGACTCGGCGTCAACTACCGGTTCACTTGGCCTTTGGTTGTGTTCACCTTGCCGATGTCCATATTGCATCGTCAGACGATCACTTTCTGTGAGTCGCGGTGCCAATGGTGATCTTGCTTTATCCGAAGTCAACTCAAGTTTGGCACCCGATAAATGTTCCGGTATGTCTAGCATTTCCGATTCTTGTGGTGCCGCAATCAATCCATCGTCTGTCGACGCACCCGCCTGGTGTGCAGTCGTTAAATCGGTAGGTTGAACTTGCCCAGCTACTGTCTGTTTCTCTTGGTTTTGTAGTGACTTCGACAAGATTTCGCTGCTGATAGTAGCGATACCCGTAGCGTCCTCCTTACCGAGGCCAAGCGTTACTGCTTGATCAGCCTGGGTTAATTGCTCACCCTGGAGCGTTGTTTGATTGGACGCTGTACTCGATAAGCGCAATGAGTTTGCGATTGAATGTTCGACGAGAAACGCTGTTTCATCTTCGGTCGCGAGGGGCGTAACGGCTAAACCTTCGGCTTCAACACTTATCAGCGGGTTCGGCACAACAACCCCGGATTTGTTTGCATCAGTTAATATCTGCGACTTTTCGTTTTGAATAATAATTGATGCCGCTGCCTGCTGAACACTGAAAATGTCCGTATCCGTGGCCTCTTGCCCAGTATTGAGCGCCTCAATTTCCGTATT
>JAHQVY010000266.1 GCA_019634095.1 Cellvibrionaceae bacterium | reverse complement strand
TGCAACGCACTTTTTGCCGCGTCAAAAAAGGCAGCGGCCTCATTTTCTGTCTGCTCGGCAATGTCGACTACGACTTGTAAGCGCTGCGAACGTTTTTCTGCTGGCATTAAATATTCCTACTGATAAACCGCGCTAAGCTAAACCACGCTTAACCTTACTAGCGCGACGCGGCGCTTGTGTTGGATTGCTGGTGGCGGGCGTTGCGGCAGCGGCCGCAGCCTTCGCTGTCCCCACTGGCGCCGTATCGGCGACTTGAGTCGCTTGCAATAGTGTTTCTAACTCTTTTTTACAGGCGGTAAAAACCGAGCCCTGAGTGATACCCTGCGCGATGTAAGCGCGCAGTTTTGGAATCAAATCAACGGCCAAATCGGTAAGCGGGTCACTCCCTTTAGTATAGGCGCCAATTGCGATCAAATCTTTATTCTCTCGGTAGCGCGCCAAGAGTTGTTTAAAGCTCTGCGCTAGGCCAAGATGCTCAGCTGACACAATATTCGGCATTACCCGACTTATCGAGGCCTCGATATCAATCGCCGGGTATAGGCCCTCCTCAGCTAATTTTCGTGACAACACGATATGGCCATCGAGAATTGCGCGGGAAGCGTCGGCAATTGGATCTTGCAAATCGTCACCCTCGGTGAGTACCGTATAAAAAGCGGTGATCGAGCCACCGCCGCCATCACCGTTGCCCGCCCTCTCCACCAACTCGGGAATTTTCGCGAACACGGATGGCGGATAGCCTTTGGTGGCCGGTGGCTCGCCAATAGCCAAGGCAATTTCCCGCTGCGCCTGAGCAAAGCGGGTTAACGAATCCATGAGCAACAATACATTGGCGCCACGGTCGCGGAAATACTCGGCGATACGAGTGCAAAGCTGGGAAGCGCGCAAGCGCATTAGCGGCGCGTCATCGGCTGGCGCGGCAACGACCACCGACTTTTTTAAACCTTCGCGGCCGAGCGTATGATCGATAAACTCCTTTACTTCCCGGCCGCGCTCACCAATTAAACCGACCACCACCACGTCCGCGGTGGTAAAGCGTGTCATCATTCCCAGCAGTACCGATTTGCCGACACCGCTTCCGGCAAACAATCCGATACGTTGCCCTTTGCCCACAGTTAATAGCCCGTTGATGGCCCGTATGCCGACATCCAAAATTTCACTAATAGGCTCGCGGTGCAAAGGATTAATTTCATTCGCTACAAACTCTGCTTCACTTTCACCGCTAATGGGTCCGAGCCCATCCAGAGCTTTACCAACCCCGTTGATCACCCGGCCCTTGAGATGCTCCCCCAAGCACAGCGAATGGCGCGCCTGTTTCATGGAAACTTTGGCGCCCGGCTGAATGCCCTCGATTTTTTGTATCGGCATCAGAAAGGTTTTACGATTGTGAAACCCCACCACTTCCGCGTCGATGTCACGACCATTGTGCAGCTCAACTGTGCACTGGGCACCCACGGGTAAATTCAAACCCTCTGCTTCTAAGGTTAAACCCACCATGCGCGTCAACTTGCCCGAGGCGAGTGGCGTGCTGGGAATAAAATGGTATTGACGGTATTTTTGCAAACGCTGGCAAAGCGGCAAACCGATATCAGTGGACGCTGGCGTGTCGCTGCGAGGATGCTGCATTAATCATCACCCCCTGTACCTTCACCAATATTTCCTATATCCGCCGCAGGAGGGTCTCCGGCAACACGGCGAATGGAGGCTTCAGGCTCGCAGATTTCGGCTGACTCATGTTCGTTACCCAGCTCCGCCTGCAGCGCCTCACCACTGCTTTGCTGGGGATTGTAGGTACTCTCCGCACTCACCCCGGCTTTGTTGGCAGGATTTTCAGTGGCCATATCACCCACAGACTCCATTTCACCTTGCTGTTTTCGAAACACCGGCACGTCGGCTAGTGTTGCAGCATCGATATCTCCTCCGCCACGCACAGCATCTAAGTAGGTGTCGATACGCGGTTGCAAGGTAAAATCGACCAGACTCGCAGCGCTGCTTACACGGCAGCCCCCGGCACTGATAGTGGCATCTTGGCGAATCTGCCATTGATTGGTATTGGCAAATTCGGCAATTAACTCGGCATCTTCCGGGTTGAGATGAATGCAAATATTGTCGCCACCCGCAGGCAAAGCGTTGACCGCGCGATTAACTATTTCGTACAACACTTCTGGCCGCTGTTGAATTTCTTGTAATAGTAAGCTTTGCGCCAATGACACTGACAAGTCAACCAGGATATTTTCCAGTTGCGCTTGCTGGTCCTGCATGGGTCGAAACAGCGTATCGGCGATAGTTTTCAAACGCTTTAGCTCTTCGTTGCGCTTGCCTAAAGTTTGCTGATAAGCCTTGGCTTCGCCAGATTTAAAACCCTTGTCGTAACCTTCTTTTTCGCCTTTATCAAGACCTTCGCGATAACCGTCTGCCAAGCCCTCTTGACGCGCGTCCTCGCTGATACGCGTCAATTCTTCAGCAGTTAAAGGTTGTGGTGCTTGCTGAGATTCGAGATTTTCAATGGTCTCTTCATCTGCATCTGGCGCAACTGGGGTTTGATCCACAGCGCGCTGCTGTTTTTCCTCGAGTTGCGCGCTGGGAATGGGCTTGCCTTTCGATTGAACCTGCGGCACAACCCAGCTTTCAACATGTTGCAGTTTTTCGGCGGGAATACGATTCGCCAGTCGATCTTGCTCACTCATATGCTCTATGCCGCCGCATGTAATGCGAATGGAGTTGTCCGTTTAAAACTCATACCGGCTACAGCATCTCCTCGCCGCCGCCGCCCAAATTAATTTCGCCGGCATCAGCCATGCGCCGCGCGATAGTAAGAATTTCTTTTTGCGCGCCTTCCACTTCGGACACCTTCACTGGACCTTTGGCTTCTAAATCATCCCGCATTAGCTCAGCGGCACGCTGTGACATATTGGAGAATATTTTTTCTTGCAGCTCCTCATCAGCGCCTTTTAATGCCACAATCAAGACATCCGATGACAGCTCGCGCAACAACGATTGAATGCCTTTATCATCCACATCTCGCAGATTTTCAAAGACAAACATCAAATCGGAGATTTGCGTGCTCATATCTTCATCGATTTCGCGAATCGAATCCATCAACTCGCCCGCCGCACCGCTTTCTAAATTATTCACAATTTCAGCCGCTGTTTTAAATCCACCCATGGACTTGGTTTGCGAACCTGCGGAGCCGGAAAACTGCTTTTCTAAAATAGCATTCAGTTCTTGCAGTGCACTGGGTTGCACCGTATCGAGGGCGGCGACACGCATCATCACGTCCAAGCGCACTTTTTCTGGGAAATAAGTCAGTATTTGGGCGGATTGGTCCGCATCTAAATAGGCCATAACGATCGCTTGAATTTGCGGATGCTCATTGCGAATAATATCCGCCACTGAACGCGACTCCATCCACTTTAATGTATCCAAGCCCGTGGTATTGCCACCGAGTAGAATGCGATCGATAAGGCCATTGGCTTTATCTTCTCCCAACGCAGTCACCAGCATATTGCGAATGTAGCTGTCAGAGCCCATGCCCAGGCCGGTTTGCGTTCTCACCTCTTCCATAAAGTTCGCTAACACCGCCTCAACTTCGTACTGCTGCACGTTTTTTAATTGCGCCATAGCGGTGCCTAAGCGCTGTACTTCTTTGGGCCCCATGTGCTTGAGAATTTCTGCAGCACTGGCCTCTCCCAGAGCCATCAAGAGTATCGCAGCCTGATCCACTCGCTCGATATTGACCGCGGGCTTTTCGCCACCGGGTTTCTTGGGTTCTGGAGGTGGGCTCATTCTTCGTTAATCCAACGTTTAATAACTTGGGCTACGCGGCCAGCATCTTCGGCCACTAGGCTCTTCACCGCATTGAGTTGCTGTTCATAGCTCTCTTCAGGACTGGGCAAAGCCAGGGCATCCCCCCCCGTTAGGGTGACCGCTTCATCGGAAAGCGAATCGAACGAATCCAAACCTTCCGCCTGCAAGGCCTCCAACTCTTTCGCCTCATCGTCTTCGCGAGCCTGCAAGCCGGCACCGGCAAGACTTTTCAATACCGGACGCATTAAGCCAATGATTAATGCCAAAATAATAGCGACCCCGGCAAGCTGTTTCATTAACGAGCGGAACCAGTCTTGCTCCCAAATGGGCAAAGGGCCCAAGTCCGTATCGGGATTTGCTAAAAACGCTTCATTTGAAACATAGACAATATCGCCGCGGGCTGCCGAAAATCCCACGGCACTTCGCACCACCGCGCGCAGTCTTTCCAGCTCCTCTTCTTGCCATGGCGTATGTGTCACTTCGCCCGTTTCCGGGTTAACAAGCGCCTTGTCTGCCACCACCACGGACACACTCAACCGGCGCAGTCGGCCTTTTTCAAATTGGGTAAAACTCATGGTGCGGTCTATTTCGTAGTTGCGTAACTCCTGAGAACGCGAGCTGCCAGGCACACCGTCTGCCCCGCCTTCGCCCGGCTCGGCTTTTTCAGGTGCCGCGGCGGCTGCCGCCGGTTGGTTAGCGAGGGCTCCCGGCACGCCACCTGCCCCGGCGCCGACACTGTTTTCATTCACGATCTGCTCGCTGCGTACTGCGGGAATATCGTTATTAAAGGTTTCTTCTGCTTGCTGTACCTCGGTAAAATCGATATCAGCATTTACCACAATTTCTACATTTTCCTCACCCACCCAGCGCGCGAGTAAATTTTGCAGTCGCTTTTTGATATCCCGCTCCACACTGCGAGTATAATCTTTGTGTTGCTTAGTCTGCTCCAGCTGCTCGTCTTCCTGCCCCAGGTCCAGCAAATTGCCTTTGTGATCAACAATCTTAACATTGTTAATATTTAAGTCGGGAATACTTCCCGATACCAAATTGGCAATGCCGCGAATCTGCTTTTCTGAAATAGAGCGACTGGAGTTTAGTTTCAGAAAAACCGCAGCGCTGGGTTCTCGATTGTCTCTTACAAAGACTGTGCGCTTTGGAATCGCCAAATGAACCCGCGCCGCTTTTACGCCATTAATGCTGGCAATGGTGCGCGCTAATTCCCCTTCTAAGCCGCGCCGGTAGCGCGTCGCTTCCATAAATTGGCTGGTACCTAGAGGTTGCTCTTCATCTAAGATCTCATAGCCCAGGGTTTTATCGGATTTGTAACCCTCTTGGGCCAAGGCGATTTGCGCTTTTTGAAAATCTTCAGCGGCCACTAACAGCGCCCCAGACTGTGAATCCACTTTATGCTTAACTTGATGCTCTTTGAGAATGTCCCCCACCTCAATAACATCCAAACCCTGCAAGCTGCTGTAAAGCGGTTTATAGTCTTCGCCTTGACTCCACAACACCACCCAGAAACCCAGGGCCACGCTGGCCGCCAGGCCCACCATTAAACCCGCTTGCCGCATCAGGTTTAAATTGTTAAAGCCTTCAATTAAATCGCTAGTCGATGCGGTTCGCACGTCCTCAGATGCCATCAGTCTTTCTCATTTAAATCGGCATATTCATAACATCTCGATAGGCTTCAACTAGCTTATTGCGCACTTGAACAGCAGAGTCAAAAGCCACACTGGCTTTTTGTGAAGCCACCATAACATCGACAACGTCGACACTTTTATCGCCGTTTAAATAGGCATTACTGGTTTTTGCCGAGCTTTGCTGAACTTGATTCACTTTATTGACCGCTTGAGTCATCACATCGCCAAAACGCGACGAGCCCTCTTGATTGTGAGCTAGAGAATTTATTGTTGAATCCTGAGTATCGCGCAGAGCAGCTGTTGCCTGAGGCTGCATTTGCGCTTTCATCGCGCGCATTTGAACTAGAACCCTATTAATATCCATTCTTTCGCTCATGCTGTTTTTCCGGTTTTATCAACTAAGGCAAACGCCAATAAGTTATTGCGTAAGAAAAAGTACTGCGACAATTTTTTGTCAGAATGGGATATTTTCAACCCACCATAGCCTCTCAGCACAAAGCGGGCCAACGGTATTCAGGTGAATGTTTGCGAAATTTTAGTGCAGAAAAAAGAAAGCATACACCCCGCTACAACGCCGGCGCCGCAGGGAAAGGGGCGAGAAGCTTACTAGGGGTAAATTCTCAGAGACTTCTGGAATAGGGTAGAAACAGAGGATTGTTTTTCTATACCCAAAGCGTTTGAGATTTAGGTGTTAGGAGTGCGCCAATTTTTGTTCTTGGCAAGGCGCGA
>JAHQVY010000265.1 GCA_019634095.1 Cellvibrionaceae bacterium | reverse complement strand
TTAATTTAGGATAATGCATATTGTCGCTCTTCTGTACAGGGTGGGTGTGATTGAGCATCGCAGCCGATACCGTTTAACCTAAATTAATCAGTTGAATCTACTGCGGACGCCCAATGAACTGAAATTAAAGTGTTTTTTCAATTTTGCGGCTGCACCCGTGGAGTGACTGCGAATTTGCCGCAAAAGTTAAAAAATTCACTCTAATTTCAGCCCCTTGAACGCCCTCGCTACGATCCAACTGATTAATTTAGGTTTAAAGATGCGATGCCCGGACAAGCAGCAGGGTTGACGAGGCAAGGTTTAAAAAAATGCAAGTTTCTGCGCATCATATTAAAACTCAGACTGGCAAGAAGCCGGCATTGAGCTTCACTATTTGAAGCGAAAAAACGTTTTGTAGTGTTTGCTGTGGGCGAAGAAAACTATTTGAAGAAACGAAAACAAGGTTCTATCTCAGGAAAATAGCTATGGAATTATTAAAGATTGCCACAAAGTTATTTCTAAAGACACCCGATTTGCGCAAAAGCGATTTACAATTCGAACCCACGCTCAAGGGTTTATCGCAATTGTTGCCGGCCTATGCCAACGATTTTGATTTGCAGAGTTTGGTGAATTTTATGAGCAACTCTGGCTTTTCCGGGCAAGTTGATAGCTGGATATCCAAAGGAAAAAATCTGCCTCTTACCAAAATACAGGTAGTGGATTTACTCGGTTGCGACAAGGTGTACAGCTTTGCCGGTGAGCTTCGGATCGACCCCAGTTTGGCTGCAGAGGGCTTGTCTCACATGATTCCGCAACTTGTCGATAAACAGAGTATCGATGGCGTGCTATACACCTCGCCCATTAGCCAGAACGCTTTTTTGAAATTTATCGAACGGTATATGGGAGCGGCGTGAGCTCGTTCTATCTGCTTAGCCGAAACACCCATGAGCTGACTTGGGCGCCTCGCGTTAAGCACAGCTTTCCGCCATTTGAATGGTGGGCGACCCGTTTAGGGTTTAGTGATCACCACTAGGCGGATGGCGGAAACTTGTAAGTGGCTCCGGTGCGTAATGGCTTGTATGATTTGCGACTGCCGCGCTTCTAGCATATCGATCTCCTCAGCGTCGACTTGGCGGTTGAGCGAAGCTAGGCGGCGCAGCCGCAGCACTTCTCCGGCAAAGTAATGGTTGGCTCTGTTTGCAGACTTTTCTAGCAGAGGTTGCAGTTTGGCTTCAGCGAATTGCTCCGCTTTTGCAAACCATTTTGGGATGTGGGCTTTCTGGGTTTTTATGACATCTCTTGCCAAATGTTTTTGGATCGGTTTCAGAGCATTCTGCAGCGCTTCATCACCAAGAGCCTGACTCAAGTCATTGTCGCCTATGTCCAGCACCAGTACTCTGACCGCGTGTTCAGTTATAAAAGGTAGGCAGGCCCGCGCTACTGGCGCTTGCACTACAACGTCGAAGGTGGCTTCTAGTAAGCAATGGCCAGCAGGTAGCTTGTTGCTGGGCAAAAGCGCAACGGAGGCGCAGCCGAGTTCCGAGTGTTGCAGCATTTCCCAAAGACCGAGAATAAAGGGAGAATCCCAGGTAAGGAAAAGTAGGTCTTCGCGGTGGCAGGCGGTAGCGCGAGAAAACGTCACTTCGGCGCCTTCAGGAGGGATACCGGGTAACGCGGGTATCAACATTTTGTCGGAAGGAATTAAACTATAGATGCCTTCATAGCCCGCTTCAAAATGGAATTGAAACAGCTCGCTGGCGGTTTCCACCAGAGCCATGGGGGTGTCGTGTTCGAACAGAGCGATGCGGCTTGCTAATTCCTCCGCAAAAGGCTGGCGGCAACTGTTCATTTCCAGCAAGCCATCTCTGCCTTCCAGTATTTGCTGCTGCAAGGCGCTACATCTTTCTTTAGCTTCTGTCTTTTGCTGCTGGCTCAGCGGCCAATGCTTAATATACTCATTGTGTATGTTGGCGGCGGCGGGATTAAGCTGAGCGATGCAGTTTAAACTATTGTGGTACCAGTCGAGGCGTTCGGCTTCTTCGCTTCCTTCAGTGTAGGGAATATGAATATGGACATCGCGGGTTTGTCCAATGCGGTCCAGTCTCCCGATGCGCTGCTCCAATACATCGGGATGGTCTGGCAGATCCAAGCAAACTAAGTGGCAGCTAAACTGAAAATTGCGGCCTTCGCTGCCAATTTCCGAGCACACTAAAATTTGGCTGCCCTGTTCCTCAGAGGCAAAATAAGCGGCTGCTTTGTCGCGCTCGATAAGGTTTTGCTCCTCGTGGAATAGTGCAACGTCAATGCCGTGTTTTTCCCACAAGTAGGCTTCGCAGTCGCGCACTTGATCTAGGTGGTGAACAATCACCAGAATCTTTTCGCTACCCTGTTGCTTTATCCACTGAGCTAGCCATTCAAAACGGGCTTCCCAACCGTTTTCTAGCAGTGGATGAGGAACCGCGATGCGCTTTGGGAAGCCTTCGATGGCGAGCCGCACATTGCGAAACATCACGCGCCCTAAGCCGTGACTGTCGAGCAACTGGTCCATCAATTCTTCGTCGCTGGCGCTATTTTCGAGCTGATACCGCTGAATAAGTTGTTGGCGGCCTTCGGGCAGGGCTCTGAGTTTGGTATTCAGTTCAATATAATGCTGCTCGGTATCTAAAAAGGCGTCGCGGCTGCGAAATTTGCTGGGGTCCAGTAGCTGTAATCGTGCAAAATGGCTTTCCGCGCCGAGTTGTTCGGGGGTGGCCGTAAGCAGCAATAGGTGGTCTACGATATTCGACAACAGCCGCAAGCATTCGAAACTGGGGCTGTTTATCGCGAGGTGGTGAGCCTCGTCGACAATGACTAGATCGAACTCGGCATTCACCAGCTGTGCTTCCAGCTCCCCGATATGAGAGTGGCCGACAATGTGAATTTGTCCCTGTGAGAAATCTTCGCCTTCGGTGTAGAGGCTGGGGCGTATTTGAAATTTTCTAACCATTTCCACAAGCCATTGAACTTGCAGCGCATCGGGCACCATTATTAATACACGATGCACTCGTTCGAAGGCTAGCAGTCGACTCAATATCATGCCGGCTTCAATGGTTTTGCCCAGGCCGACTTCGTCGGCAAGCAATACGCGAACGCGCTCGCGCTCGCAGGCTGCCCAAGCGACATATACCTGATGTGGAATAATGTTTGCCCGAACCCCGAGCAGGCCCACCAAGCGGGAGTGCCAGGTTTTTGCAACGCTCGACTTGAGCTGACGGCGAAAATTAAACCAGGAGGGTTTGTCAACTTGGCCCGTCATCAAACGCATAAACGGCTGGTTAAGTTTAATCTGAGCGCCAATAGAGCTTTCCACCACCAGGTTATCGTCACCAACGTCATAAATCAGCAAGCCCTCCTGCTGGTGGACGGCTTGCACTTTGGTGGTATCGCCATTTTTGAGGGTTATTTCGTCGTCAACGGCAAATTGAATCCGAGTGAGCGGGGCTTGTTTACGGGCATATTGGCGCTCGCAAGCACCGAGCTCAAAAAATAAAGAAACGGTTCGAGGGCTTACCTCGGTAACAATTCCCAAGCCAAGTTCGGGCTCGGAATCGACTACCCAGCGTTGCCCAGTTGCAAAGTCGCTCATAGAATGTTCAAGTAGTGTTGGGGAAGTGGCATTTAAGTTAAAAAGTGTGGATCCGGGTTAAGGATTTGCGGTTGGTTGCTGAATGCATTGTCGAGTTGGTGCTCGGCAATCGACGTTCGCCATTGTACGTTTTTTTGGGGGGGTATAGCCGTAATTTCGGATATTTTTTCGCGCTTGTTTGACATTGGGCTCGAAAATATAGCTTATTCTAAGCGGGTTCATTGGCTTGCCGCGCAATCAGCTGTTTTTTTTGCTTGCGTTTTAGACGTTTTATTTGTGCTTCCCGCTTGCAGGCACACGATTGGCTCTCCTGCGGTTCGATATAGCTGAGCTTTACTGGCCCCCGGCCACGGGTATAGCGCGCACCTCTGCCGGTGTTGTTATTATGTTCAATAATTCGCCGATCAATATCCGTGGTTACCCCGGTGTAGAAGCTGCCATCGGCGCACTCCAGAATATAGACCGACCATAAAGTTAGCATGCGTTAATCATCTATTACCAGGGAAGAACTTCCCCCGATGCATGCCAAAAGGTGCCACTATTTTCCAAACTGAGTTCGTCGATGCGATGAATCAGGTTTTCCGCTGCCGATTGCGGCGAAACATCTCCAGCGTTTGCCACCATATCGGTTTGTACAAAACCGGGATGAAGTATAGCCACGGCAACACCTTTGGGTTTTAAGTCGTGGGACAGTGACATACCGGCAGAGTTTAGAGCAGCCTTAGACATGCGATAGCCATAATAGCCGCCAGATTCGTTATCGGTAATTGAGCCCATGCGGCTGGTAATTAACGCGACTTTTGAACCCGGCTGCAAATTGTCCAGCAGCGTCTCAGTTACACGTAGCGGCGCCACCGAATTGACTTCAAGTTGCCTGGTGACTTGCGTAAAGTCAATCACGCCCAGACATTCGGAGTGCAAAATGCCAGCGTTGTTAATCAAGATGTCGATCGTGCGTGTCCCCAAATGTTCTTGAATTAGAGGCATTGTTGCTGCATCGGCGACATCGATACCTGTTAACAAGGCTGCCTTAGTTTCTCTCAGGGCTTCGCTTGCTTTGCGGCACAGTGCGAGTACCTCGCAGCCTCGCCTTAAATATTCCTTGGTGAGGGCGAGTCCGATACCCCTGTTTGCACCTGTTACTACGACAAATTGTTCACTCATGCCTTGTTCCTGATCTTTGTTGGCCGCAAGAGTCGGCTTCTATGGGTGATTGCAATAGCGTGTCGGACGCGAAAGTTTTGACGCCGAACCGGCACAAAAAGAGCGATGCGAGTTTTATTCACGGTGCCTTACGTGGGTGGTTACTCAGGCCGACTGTTCGCTTACAATTTTAGCCCGAATGTCCTACCAGTACAGCCGAAAATTCGAGTTTAAAGCTAATATATACCCAAAACACTTGAGATTTAGGCCTCATGAGCACGCGCCTAAGTGCCCTTGGCGGTGTTGCTCCGCCTTAAATAGAATGGCTATTGTGCCGTTGTCTCGGCAACTGCTCCTGCGTTGTCCTAATACCTCACATCCCTGTGAGTACCGCCTTGCCAATAACAAAAAGTGGCGCACTCTTAACACCTAAATCTCAGGTGTTTTGGGTATATCAGCATATTTCTTTGCTCATGCTCGGCGAAAGTTTGTGACCAGTAGGCGTTGACTGGTGCTGGTGTCGCCAAGTATTTCCGCAAGCGGGCTCTGCTGTAGCAGCGTTTATGTTCAAGAACAGGATCGCGGCGCTTAAATTTAGCTAAGCTTCCGCTGCCTACTTAGGTCTCTCTAACGCGATCCGTGAAGGCAACAGGTGAAGTATTCCCGTTAATCGTTATTTGCAGGTGCGGTGTATTGTCGCCACTGGTACCTATTATGTTGTTCTGTTGCCGCGGTGCCAGACTCTGCATCGGGCCTATTCCCTGCGGTTTTGTCTATACCCAAAGCGTTTGAGATTTAGGTGTTAGGAGTGCGCCAATTTTTGTTCTTGGCAAGGCGGTACTCACAGGGATGTGAGGTATTAGGGCAATGCAGGAGCAATTGCCGAGACAACGCACAATAGCCATTCTATTTAAG
>JAHQVY010000264.1 GCA_019634095.1 Cellvibrionaceae bacterium | reverse complement strand
GTAGCTTATTAGGGTAATGCAGGAGCAATTACCGAGGAGCAATTGCCGATATGCACAGGGATGTGAGGTATTAGGGCAATGCAGGAGCAATTGCCGAGACAACGCACAATAGCCATTCTATTCACAATCGCTAGCGATTTAAGGCGGAGCAACACCGCCAGGGGCACGCTCATGAGGCCTAAATCTCAAGTGTTTTGGGTATATACACCCTAGGCATTTAGTGACGCATTCTCAGCAGACAGAATCGCCGCTGTATGTTTATTGGGATGAATAGCTCATTTAATAAAATCAATCCAGCGTTCAGATGCCCGATGTTCCCGATTATCCTTGCGTTGAACAATATAAAAATGTCGGTCCATTTTTCTATTGTTTAGACCCAAGGGAGAAAACACCTTGGCTTCAATTTCTTCTTTAATCGCAATTCCGGATAAGCAACCCACACCCAAACCCGACTTGACCGCATTTTTAATCGCTTCGTTTTGTGAAAGCTCTACGCGAATTTTTAACTTTGACAGCAAGCCCTGCATGCCTCTATCAAAGGTCTGTCGGTGCCCCGATCTCGGTTCTCGTATTATCCATTGGCAAGCGAGAATGTCATTATCAGATAATTGTTTTTTCTTTGCCAAAGGGTGTGTGTTGGCGCAAAAGGCAATCATACTATCGGCCCGCCACTTTTCAATATGCAGCGATTCATGGTTGGATTCACCTTCCACTAAGCCAAAATCCACTTCGTAATTCAGTACCTTCAACGTAATTTCTGGGGTACTTCCAACACAGATATCGACGTTTATTTCTGGATATTGCTTTTCAAATTGCGCGAGATAATCGAACACAAGATAGTTGGCTATTGCATGGCTAGCGCCGATTTTTAGCTGCTGAGACTGTCTACTTTGCGCGAGCTTGCCTTCAAAACCATGAGCCTGCGCTAGCAGCTTCTCCGCTTCACTTCGCATTTGGGCTCCATGATTATTGAGTATCAAGCGCTTACCCTTACGCTCATAGAGTTTGGTGTTATAGCGATTTTCTAATTCTTGTAAAGCCGCGCTGGTTGCAGACTGCGACATCGATAACATTTC
Source organism: Cellvibrionaceae bacterium (assembly GCA_019634095.1). GTDB lineage: Bacteria > Pseudomonadota > Gammaproteobacteria > Pseudomonadales > Cellvibrionaceae > JAHQVY01. The sequence goes on along the minus strand of JAHQVY010000264.1, from coordinate 4,538 downwards.
GGCAGCACCGGCGACACTACCGGTTTTCGCTATCGCTGTAAAGACTTCAAGCTGACGCAAAGTGAAACGCATCTGTGGGCCTCCGCACAAGGAATATCCCCCTATCATACTCCTATTTTTTCGATATTATAAACCACAATTATTCGATTTAGATGGATAGTTAGCTTTGTTAGCATCGTGACTAAATTGCAAGCCCAAACCTAGAGAGCTCCATGGACATAGCGAAACGCACTCACCTCAAACAGCTAGAGGCCGAATCCGTTCACATTATCCGCGAAGTCGTCGCGGAGTTCGATAAGCCGGTAATGCTGTATTCCATCGGTAAAGATTCTGCAGTGATGCTGCACTTGGCGCGCAAAGCTTTTGCGCCGGGGGTACCACCCTTCCCCCTACTGCATGTGGACACAACGTGGAAATTCAAAGAGATGATCGCGTTTCGCGATCGTTTCGCCAAAGCGGTGGGTATGGAACTGTTGGTTCACACCAACCAAGAAGGCGTCGAGCAAGGTATTAACCCCTTTGATCACGGCAGCGCCAAGCATACCGACATTATGAAGACGGTTGCCCTAAAACAGGCCCTGGATAACTATCAGTTTGATGCGGCCTTTGGCGGCGCGCGGCGCGATGAAGAAAAGAGTCGCGCCAAAGAGCGGGTGTACTCCTTCCGCGATAAGCATCACCGCTGGGATCCGAAAAACCAGCGCCCTGAGTTGTGGAACATTTATAACTCGCGAGTTAACAAAGGCGAATCCATTCGCGTGTTCCCGCTTTCGAACTGGACAGAATTGGATATCTGGCAATATATTTACCTTGAGAATATCGAAATTGTGCCGCTTTACTATGCCGCGCAACGCCCTGTTGTGAAGCGCGATGGCAACCTGATTATGGTCGACGACGCTCGCATGCCGCTGGCAGAAGGTGAACAGCCAGAAATGAAATGGGTACGCTTTAGAACCCTTGGCTGCTACCCGCTAACCGGTGCCACCGAATCCAAAGCGCAAACCCTACCAGAGATTATCCAGGAAATGCTGCTCACCACCAGCTCCGAGCGCTCGGGCCGGGCGATTGACCACGACTCGGCCGGGTCGATGGAAAAGAAAAAACGTGAAGGTTACTTCTAGCTCGCTGTCTACTTTTCTGCAGTTTTTTTGCAGCAATATACTCTAATTGCGCGAGTCATTTTAATTTAACAAATCCCTATAAAATTTTATTCAGCAACATCACGCTGTTGCTAAATTTGGAAGTGAAGGCTATGTCTCACCAAAGTGACTTAATCGCAGCAGATATTGAACAATACCTAAAACAGCACGAAGAGAAAGATCTACTGCGTTTTATTACCTGTGGCAGTGTCGACGATGGCAAATCGACCTTGATAGGCCGCTTATTGCACGATACTAAAATGATTTATGAAGACCAGTTAGCGGCGATTTCTCGCGATAGCAAGATGCACGGCACCACCGGCGAAAAAATCGACCTGGCTTTACTGGTTGATGGTTTGCAAAGTGAACGCGAACAAGGCATTACTATTGATGTAGCCTATCGCTATTTCTCCACCGACAAACGTAAATTTATTATTGCGGACACACCAGGGCACGAACAGTACACGCGCAACATGGCCACCGGGGCCTCGACAGCCTCGATGGCTATTTTATTGATCGATGCCCGTTACGGCGTGCAAACTCAAACCCGCCGGCATAGCTTTATCTGTTCCTTACTCGGCATTAAGCATTTTGTTATCGCTGTAAACAAAATGGATTTGGTAAACTTTTCTGAAGAAAAATTCCAGGAAATAAAAGCCGACTATCAAGCGTTTGCCAAGCAGCTTGAGTTTATACCCGAATTGCAGTTTATTCCAATTTCAGCGCTGGACGGCGACAATGTAGCGAGCTTGAGTGAGCGCTCCCCCTGGTATAGCGATTATAGTCTGTTAGAGATTTTAGAAAGCGTCGACATTTTCAGAGATGAAAACTTAGACACTGGCCGCTTCCCTGTGCAATACGTCAATCGTCCGAACCTCAATTTTCGCGGTTTTTGCGGCACGGTTGCAGCGGGCGCCTTTAAGCCCGGTCAAGCGGTAAAGGCGCTGCCTTCACAAAAAACCTCCACCATTAAAGAAATTATTACCTGGGAAGGAAAACTGGAGCGCGCGATTGCCGGTGATGCCGTGACACTCACTTTAAACGATGAAATCGACATTAGCCGCGGCGATATGATTGTTGAAGCCAACGACAGCATGCCTGCCACCAAGGCTGTGAAAGTGGATGTGGTGTGGATGCACGACACCCCACTAAAGCTGGGTAAGCCCTACTACGTCAAAGTGGGCGCTAACCAAGTTGCCGGTAGCGTTACAGAAATCGATTATCAAATCGACGTCAATACGCTCGAACATAAAAAAGTGTCGGAGCTGGCGCTAAATGGCATCGCGCGCTGCAAGCTCGAACTTACCGAACCAGTTTCGGTGGACCCTTATAAAACATCGCGCCACACCGGAAATTTGATTTTTATTGACCGCTTGACCAATGTGACCGTGGGTGCGGGTATGGTGTGCGATGTAATCCCCGACGAAAAAATTGTTTGGCACCGTATGACTGTGAATAAAGCAGCGCGAGCCGGACGCTATGGTCAAAAACCTGCAATTATTTGGTTTACCGGCCTATCGGGTTCCGGAAAATCGACATCGGCAAACGCTCTCGAAAAAGCACTGTTCGCGATGGGTTATAACACCTACTTGCTCGATGGTGATAACGTTCGCCACGGTTTGTGCAACGACCTTGGTTTCTCGAATAAAGACCGTATTGAAAATATCCGCCGGGTGGGTGAAGTGTCTAAATTAATGGTAGATGCCGGCCAAATTGTTTTGTCTTCGTTTATCTCCCCGTTTCAACGCGAGCGCGAGTTGGTGCGCAACATGGTGGCAGAAGAGGAGTTTATTGAAGTCTTTGTTAAAGCTTCCGTTGAAGTCTGCGAACAACGCGATCCAAAAGGTTTATACGCCAAAGCACGCGCCGGTGAGATTAAAAACTTTACCGGGATAGACTCACCCTATGAAGCGCCCCAAAAACCCGATATCGTGGTCGACACGGCAACGCTGGGAGTGGATGAAGTGGTGAACCACTTAATTCGCAAACTGCGCGATTTTTCGATTATTTCTTAATTTACCCATAACGCTTCAAGTTTACCCGAACCTTGCATAAAGTTTTGGATTCAGAAGCTTTGCCTACAAGAACTTACCGGCTTGACTCAAACTAGCAGGACATATTATGTTGCAGTCCGTTTTAGAAACCGCAGAGAAAGCGGGAAAAAAAATTATGCAAATTTACAATACCGAGGATTTCGGCATTGAAATAAAAAGTGATAACTCCCCTTTAACAATAGCCGACAAAGCAGCCCACGAAATCTTGGTAGAAGGTTTAACCGCCTTAAACGCGGGCCCGGTTCTTTCCGAAGAAGACGCCGACATTTCTTGGGAAACACGCAAAAAGTGGTCGCAGTATTGGCTGGTGGATCCTCTCGATGGCACCAAAGAATTTATTAAACGCAATGGCGAATTTACCGTGAATGTGGCACTTATTCGTGATGGTGCGCCAGTGATGGGAGCAGTTTACGCACCGGCGTTAAACTTATGGTATTACGGCGATAAAAACGGCGCCTATAAAAAAAGCGAAAACACCGCAGCCGTAAAGATATTCCCCGCATCCTTGCCGCAGCTTGGCGACCCGTGGCGGGTAGTGGGTAGCCGCTCTCATACCAGCGAAGCCTTCGACGAATTTATGGCGAATTTTCCCGAGGCCGAGCTGGTTTCTATTGGTAGCTCTTTAAAGCTGTGCATGGTTGCCGAGGGCACTGCAGATCTGTATCCACGTTTAATTCCTACCTGCGAATGGGATACGGCCGCCGGGCAAGCGGTTCTTGAAGCCGCCGGAGGCCAAGTGCTGCATTGGGAAACGAAACAACCTTTGCGTTACAACACAAAAGACAATTTATTAAACCCCTACTTTGTGTGCTGCGCGGCTATTTCACCAGTTTGGTACGACAGAATGTAAACCCTGAGCTTGCATAAAATTTAGGGTTCAGAAGCTCTTAGAGGGGATCTATACCCAAAACACTTGAGATTTAGGCCTCATGAGTAAGCCCCTAAGTGCCCTTGGAGGTGTTGCTCCGCCTTAAATAGAATGGCTATTCTGCGTTGCCCTAATACCTCACATCCCTGTGAGTACCGCCTTGCCAAGAACAAAAATTGACGCACTCCTAACACCTAAATCTCAAGTGTTTTGGGTATAGAAACTCTGGAAATCACGGTTGTTGAATCTTCCACAGTCGATACTGACTCGACGATTGAGCTTCTGCAGACTCTGAATCAAAAATATCCAGGGGCAAACCGGTTACATATTATTTTAGATAATGCGCTATATCATTATTCCCATCTAGTAAAAGATTACATCAAAGATAACCAACGTATCAATTTGGTATTTTTACCCTCCTATTCACCGGAGCTTAATTTAATAGAGCGAGTGTGGCGATATTTCAAAAAGCATGTT
>JAHQVY010000033.1 GCA_019634095.1 Cellvibrionaceae bacterium | reverse complement strand
TGGCTATTGTGCGTTGTCGCGCCTTGCCAAGAACAAAAATTGGCGCACTCCTAACACCTAAATCTCAAACGCTTTGGGTATATTGAGAACTACTCCCACTCTATTGTGGCGGGAGGCTTACTCGAAATATCGTAACTGACTCTGGAAACCTCGGTAATCTCGTTGATAATTCTATTGGATATTTTTTCCAATAATTCATAGGGTAAATGCGCCCAGCGCGCGGTCATAAAATCCACCGTTTCCACTGCGCGCAAAGCGATCACCCACTCGTAACGGCGCGCGTCGCCAACAACGCCCACCGATTTCACCGGTAAAAATACCGCAAAGGCCTGACTGGTTTTGTGATACCACCCCGCCTCGCGCAGCTCGTCTAAGAAAATTGCGTCCGCCTCGCGCAAAATATCTGCGTAACACTTATTCACCTCACCCAGAATACGCACCCCCAAACCCGGGCCGGGAAAGGGATGGCGGTACACCATGTCGTGAGGTAAACCCAACTCTAAACCGATTTTTCTCACCTCATCTTTAAACAGTTCGCGCAGCGGCTCCACCAGGGACAGGCTCATATCGTCGGGCAAGCCACCCACATTGTGATGCGATTTAATCACATGGGCCTTGCCCGTTTTTGCGGCCGCAGATTCGATAACATCGGGGTAGATGGTGCCCTGGGCCAACCAGCTCACATCTTTTAATTTTTCTGCTTCGCGATCAAAAACTTCAATAAAGGTCGTGCCGATAATTTTGCGTTTTTGCTCCGGGTCGCTGAAACCTTGTAGACGACTCAAAAACAGCGCCTCCGCATCCACGCGAATCACCTTGACCCCCATATTTTTGGCGAACATATCCATCACCTGATCGCCTTCATTTTTGCGCAACAAGCCGTTGTCGACAAACACGCAGGTCAGTTGATCGCCAATTGCGCGATGTAACAGCGCCGCCACTACCGAGGAATCGACACCGCCGGACAAGCCCAGCAGCACCTTGTCTTGGCCCACTTGCTGACGCACCCGCCGAATCGCATCCTCTACAATGTTAGCCGCTGTCCACAGGGGCTCACAGCCGCAAATCTGCAACACGAAGTGCTGAAAAATCCGCAAACCCTGCAAGGTGTGCGTCACTTCGGGATGAAACTGCAAACCGTAAAAATGCCGCTGCGTGCAAGCCATGGCCGCAATGGCGCAGCTTTGCGTGGAAGCGAGCAGGGAAAAGCCCGGCGGCAGACTAACCACCTTGTCACCGTGACTCATCCACACATCCAACAGGGCCGCCCCCCCAGGGTCTAGATGGTCTTTAATATCTGCCAGCAAAGCACTGTGGTTTTCAACTTTAACTTGCGCGTAACCAAACTCTTGCACCTTGGAACCTTGCACTTTGCCGCCGAGCTGTTGCGCCATGGTTTGCATTCCGTAGCAAATACCCAGCACGGGTACGCCCAACTCAAAGGTTTTGGCCGCAGCCCGCGGCGAGTCTTCACCGGTTACCGATTTGGGACCGCCAGCCAAGATAATCCCAGCGGGGGCATAATCTTCGAGCTCTTGATCGCTGATATCGAAAGCGCGAATTTCACAGAAAACCCCTATCTCTCGCACTCGCCGCGCGATCAGCTGCGTGTATTGAGAGCCAAAATCGATAATAAGAATACGTTGCGCGTGAATATCAGCGACCATAATGAAGAACTCGAAACAAAGGAATTGACAGAAACACGGCGAGAGGCCGCGCCTCACTAGAATTTATAAGACTTGAAAACGGTGAGATGCTTCCAAAGCGGCATCCCCCCTCACAAGTATGCGCAAGGTTAGGGGTTTTAGAACAATGCATTGCCGCAAGGATGCAGCCCATTAAGGCAATGCGGAAGCCACTACCGAAGAGACATTGTCGGGCTAGCGGCCGGTCACAGGGTAATTGGGGGCCTCTTTGGTGATGTTCACGTCGTGCACATGGCTTTCCCCCATGCCCGCGGATGTTACTCGCACAAACTCAGGCTTGGTGCGCATGCTCGCCATGTCCAAGCACCCGGTATAACCCATGGCCGCCCGCACCCCGCCCATCAACTGATGAACAATCGCACTGAGCGGGCCTTTGTAAGGCACTCGCCCTTCAATACCTTCGGGTACTAACTTTTCCATACCCTGACTCGAATCTTGAAAGTAGCGGTCCGACGAGCCCTGGTTTTTTGACATCGCCCCCAAAGAGCCCATGCCACGATAGGACTTATAGGTGCGCCCCTGATACAGTTCGACCGCCCCCGGCGCCTCCTCGGTTCCGGCAAACATCGAACCCATCATAACGCAGTGAGCCCCAGCCACTAGAGCTTTGGCAATATCGCCGGAAAAGCGCACACCCCCGTCGGCAATCACCGGCACATCACTGCCCTTTAGCGCGTCGACCACATTGGCAATCGCTGAAATCTGAGGCACACCCACCCCCGTGACAATACGGGTAGTGCAAATAGAACCCGGGCCAATACCTACTTTGACCCCGTCGGCGCCGGCATCAACCAGGGCCTTGGCGGCAGCGCCGGTGGCGATATTACCGCCAATCACCTGCATCTTGGGATACTTTTCTTTGATTCGAGCCACTCGCCGCAACACATTTTGGGAGTGACCGTGTGCGGTATCCACCACGATGACATCGACGCCCGCCGTAACCAGCGCGTCGACGCGATCATCAGTATCGAGACTGGTTCCCACCGAAGCCCCAACCCGCAAACTGCCATCGGCATCTTTGCAAGAATCGGGGAATTGCTCAGCGCGATTAATGTCCTTGACTGAAATAAGCCCGCGCAGCTCAAAATTTTCGCTTACCACCAGAACTTTTTCGATACGGTAGCGGTGTAACAAGGCCTTGACTTCATCCACGTGACTGCCCTCGCGCACCGTCACCAACTTCTCTTTGGGCGTCATGATACTGGCAACACTAGCGTCCAAGCAGGTTTCAAAACGCACATCCCTGCCGGTCACAATGCCCACCAATTCTTCACCATCCATCACCGGCACGCCCGAGATACGGTGCTTACTGGTTAGGGCGATCAAGGACTCGATAGTGGCGCTAGACTCTATGGTGATCGGGTCTTTTACAACCCCGGCCTCAAACTTCTTTACCTTGCGCACCTCTTCCGCTTGACCTTCAATACTCATGCTCTTGTGGATAATACCGATACCACCATCTTGAGCCAGGGCTATGGCCAGGGAAGCCTCGGTCACCGTATCCATTGCGGCGGAAACCAGGGGAATATTGAGAGCGATTTCGCGGGTCAGTTGGGTTTTTAAGCTCACATCTTTAGCGGTCACCGAGGAGTACCCGGGTACCAGTAAGACATCATCAAAGGTTAGCGCTTCTTGAGCGATCCGTAACATAGCTATTTACCCCAGTAATTTGTGGTAGCGAAGAGCGGGCTCACGCGCTGCCGCGTGAGAATAGCGCGGCATTATAAAGATTCACCAGTTTTCGGTAAATAAGCCAACAAATAAACTGACGGGTAATTGCAAAGCCCTTAACTAGCCGCGGCGGCGATGAAAACTGGCACTTGCAGGCAATTCAGTTGATAATCTCGCACAATGCCAACTCCCAAAAAGCCAAATAAACCATGGAAACACCTACCATCCCTGCATCGTCAACGGAACGCAAGGTTATTAGTGTTAGCGAGCTCAACAAACGTGTTAAGGGCTTGTTAGAAATCCATCTACCTTTAATCTGGGTAGAGGGCGAAATATCTAACCTGTCCTGCCCTCGTTCGGGGCACTGGTACTTCACACTAAAAGATGAGCGGGCCCAGGTGCGATCCGCGATGTTCCGCAATCGCAATCAGTTGCTGCGCGAAAAGCCCAATGAGGGCGATAAAGTGATGCTCAGGGCCAGGGTCAGCCTCTACGAGGGTCGCGGAGATTTCCAACTGATTGTCGAGCACATGGAGGCGGCTGGTATCGGTCGGCTACAGGAGCAGTTCAGCGCCTTGAAGCGCAAGCTCGAAGCCGAGGGCTTATTCGATGCAGCACACAAAAAGCCCTTTCCCACTTTCCCCAAACACCTGGCCGTTGTTACTTCACCCACTGGGGCCGCGCTGCAAGACGTACTCACGGTATTGCGCAAACGCTTCCCTGCACTGCCCGTCACTATAGTGCCCAGTACAGTACAGGGAGAGCAAGCACCAGCAGCCCTAATTCGCGCATTGCAACTGGCAGACCGAGCGGAACGCTTCGACAGCATTATTTTGTGTCGCGGCGGCGGCTCGATAGAAGATCTCTCGGCCTTTAATAACGAGGATTTAGCCAGAACGATTTTTGCCGCGCAAACCCCGCTGGTCTCGGCGGTGGGGCACGAAGTTGATTTTACTATTGCAGACTTCGTTGCCGATTATCGTGCGCCGACACCCAGCGCCGCAGCGGAATTTATCAGCCCAGATCAAGAAGAATTGCTCAGCGGGTTTAGAGGCTATGAGCAGGCATTGCAAAAAAACCTGATTCAGTTACTGGCAGCACAGCAACAAAAATTAAAATACCTGCGGGCTCGCCTAAAGCACCCTGGCGACAAATTACAGCAGTGGTCGCAACAATTAGATCATTTAGATATTCGTTTAAATTTGGCAGCAACACTTCGCTTGCATGCCAAACTCAATCAAATGCAGCAATTGCGACAAAAAATCTATCGCTTTGCGCCACACCATCAAATTGCGCGAGCGCAACAACAACTAAGTACTGCAGAAAAACGGTTGCAATCAATAATGCATGAGAAGTTGAACACCACCGCGATGCGCCTGGCTAAATCGGCTGAGGCACTGCATATTGTCAGCCCTTTGGCCACCTTGGCTCGGGGCTATGCCATTGTCAAAAACCACCAGGGAGAGATTATTCGCCAGGCCGAGCACTTAAATAATGGCGACAACGTAACAGTAACGCTAGCCCACGGTGGTTTTTCTGCGCAGGTCACCGAAAGCCAACCCGATTCAGAAGACATCTTATGACGCCGTTTGCCGAAATTAAAAATGCACGTGTTTATCGCGGTGAAAACATTGTTTTCGAAAATTTAAACCTGAATTTTTTTTTAAAACAAAACACTGCCATTTTGGGCCCCAACGGAGCCGGAAAAACCAGCTTATTTAAACTTATTACCCGCGAAATATCTCCGCGGGTGAGCCCGGGATCCCATATCAAACTTTTTGGCGAAGTACACACCAATATTTGGCAACTGCGAAAAAAAATCGGCATTATTTCCCACGAGTACCAGAGCAATTATCAAACCCTGGCCAGCGGTGAGGAAGTTGTGTTGTCGGCATTTTTTGGCTCGGTGGGCGTACACGGCCACCACAGAATCGAAGCTGCGCAGCGGCAAAAAGCGAAAAACCTTATGCAAAGCCTCGGCTTACAGACTCTGGCAGACAAACCCTATTTGCAGCTTTCTTTCGGCCAGCAACGCAGATTATTGCTGGCAAGAGCGCTGGTACACGATCCCGAAGTCCTTATTTTTGATGAGCCCACAGTGGGGCTTGACTTGGGTTCCAGTATGCAAATTATTCGAGAAATTCGACAACTCAGCGCCACCAATAAAACTATTTTGCTTATTACCCATCATTTACAAGAACTCGTTCCGGAAATTCAGCGGGTGATAATGTTAAAAAATGGCCAGGTATTTAAAGACGGCGACAAACAGACAGTAGTCACCAGTAAAAACGTCTCGCAACTTTTCGACGTTGCCGTGGAAATCCAGTGCCAAAGTGACTGCTATATTGCTGCGCCGAGCAATAAACACCTAGCAATAAAATAGGCAATGTTTAATCAATTTTTTACAGTCGAAAATAATCGCTGTGTAGATCGTCAAAATAGTGGCGCGAAAAACAGAATAATATCGAAGCAGTTTAACAAAACATTATAATTGTGGGTAAACTTGCGCTGTGATAGAGCAACATCTTTTTTTCGTAACCCTAACAAATTTGACTTAACAACACACTTAACTCAACCTCTGTTGCATACCGCTGCGAGGATGCTTAGATACACACTGCGTATTTACCACGCACTTTCCTTTCGCCACTTCAAGACTCACTGCGATAAGGTTGGTAACAAAATTTTAGCTATACGCTTGGAGCTACTATGAAAAAGAACCTTTTTTGCTATGTATTACTACCTGTACTTTCCTCTTATTCTTTCGCGCAACAAAACCTAGTGAAAGAAGAGCCCATGGCTAGCACCGCCGCTTTGAGCGATGAGGTCACCTCGGAACCCGCCGTCCCCATAGCTCAAGGCATACGCTATTCGTGCTTAAGTGCCGGCAATGTGCGCCGTATAGAAGTTGAGTACGAAGCGGTTGACTCCTCTCTTCCCTGCTCCGTCAACTATTACAAAGACAACGAGTCTCCCGGCGAAAACGTCACCCTGTGGCGCGCAGAAAAAGCCGAGGGCTTTTGCGAATCTAAAGCGGCCGAGTTTGTGGATAAATTGCAGAATTTTGGCTGGGAATGCACCGAAAGCTAAACCCGAGGGTTGCCGCCGGTCACAGCGCATCACCGGCGAGGAGATGCGCTGACAAACCAGTTGCTCGCAATTGTGGCGTTACTTGCTCTTTCGCACGTGCTTCATCAAGCGCCTTTTTTTCGCCACTTGCCGCGCGGTAAGTTTGTTTTTTCTACCGGCATAGGGGTTTTCCGAGCTTCGAAATTCAATTTTAATGGGCGTGCCATGCAGCTCTAAAGCGCGGCGAAACGTTTTCTCTAAGTAGCGCGCGTAGTGACTCGGCACATCGTCGGTTTGAGTGCCGTGAATCACAATAATCGGTGGGTTGTGCCCGCCAGAATGGGCGTAGCGCAACTTGATACGACGACCTCGCACCAAGGGCGGCTGATGAGCCTGCAGGGCAGACTCCAGTATGCGAGTTAAAAAGTTGGACGAGTATTTTTCTGTGGCCGACTGGTATGCCCTCTCAACCGATTGATACAAGTGGCCGACACCGGTGCCATGCAGTGCTGAAATAAAATGCATATCGGCGTAATCGACAAAGCGCAAGCGTCGTTCCAATTCGGTTTTGACAAAGCTTTTATGATCGGCTTCCAAACCATCCCACTTATTTAGGGCCACCACCAGTGCGCGGCCCTTATCGATGGCGTGCCCCATAATATGCAGGTCTTGATCCACCACACCCTCGGTGGCGTCCATCAGCATAATCACCACATTTGCGTCTTCAATGGCCTGCAGAGCTTTGACAATGGAAAACTTCTCCACCGCCATTGTCACATTTTTGCGCCTTCGCACGCCGGCAGTATCGATTAATGTATAGGGTGTGTCGTGCCGTTGATAGCGAATATAAATACTGTCGCGGGTGGTACCCGGGTGATCGAAAACCACCACTCGATCCTCCCCTAATAGCCGGTTCACCAGGGTAGACTTGCCAACATTGGGGCGGCCAATAATAGCGATTTTTATCCCCTGGGCGAGATCCTCCTCCTCACTCGGAGCCGCGCTTTCAGGCAGCTCGCGCAAGACAGTATCCATCAGTTGCGCAATACCCCGCCCGTGCTCTGCGGCAATAGTATGCACCTCGCCTAAGCCCAGCTCGTAAAACGCGGCGCCGGCCACATCGGGGTTAAAGCCATCGACTTTGTTCGCCACCACAAATATCGGTTTTGCCAGCGCGCGCAAGTGCTTGGCGATAACGGTATCGCCCGCGGTAACGCCTTCGCGGCAATCCACCATAAACAGCACGATATCGGCATCTTGCATCGCCACTAGCGATTGTTCCGCCATCACAGTATCGACGCCCTCTTCCTCGCCGCTAATACCGCCGGTATCGATGGCGATAAAGCGCTGCCCTCTGTGCTGGGCATCGCCGTATTGGCGGTCGCGAGTTAGCCCAGATAAGTTGGCGACAATGGCATCTCGAGTGCCGGTCAAACGGTTGAACAAAGTGGACTTCCCCACATTGGGTCGGCCCACCAGAGCAATGGTTGGAATCATGGTAACGGCCGCGGTCGGTTAGGTTATTCGGCTAGAGAGTAAGCGCTTAGCTTACCGTTGTCGGCTAAAACATATAATACATCGTCGGCGGCAATCGACGGCGAGCGAAAGCGGTTGCCGGCGGGCTTAAAGCGGTAGGCGAAAGTGCCGTCAGTACTGCTCATTAGGTGGAGATAATCGTCCTCTTCTTCGATAACAGCTACGTAGTCGCCAATCACCGTGGGTGCCCGAGGGCCGCGATTCTTCAGCGCTTCGCTCTGCCACACCACATCGCCCGTAAGACTATTAAAAGCGTAAATTTTGCCATTCATATCGCTGGCGTAAATATTTCCGTGCCCCAGCGCCAAGCGGTTGGCGGTGTTGATATCTTTGGTCCACATCACGCGACCCGTGCCGCGGTTAATGGCCACCAAACGGCCCTGATAACTGGCAGCGTATATAAAAGCACCCTGCACCAGCGGCGCGCCGTCAATGTCGACTATCCGCTCCAACTCGGTTCTTCCCTGGGGACGGCTGACACGGACATCCCACTGGGCAACGCCATCTTGCAGGCCCAAACTCAATAACTGCCCGTTATCGAATGCGAGGATCACCTGGCGTGTGACGATGGCCGGTGAGGCAGTGCCGCGCAAACTCAACACCGGCACCGGGTGGTCGTAAGACCACAGCAATCCGCCATCTGAGGCCGACAGCGCGACCACTCGACCATCGATGGCCTGGGCCACAACAATCTCGTCGGAAACCGCCGGCGGCGCCACCACCTCGCTACTCACCTGCGCTTTCCACAGTTGCTCGCCACTACTCGAATCGAGCGCAACCACCTCGCCGTCATAGGTACCAAAAAATACCTGGGTTTCGTTAGCGGCAATGGCGCCGCCAATATTGAGTTTGGTATTCACTCGCCACAGACGCCGCCCTTTCTCGAGAGAATGCGCGAACACTCGGCCCTCGGCATCGGCGCTGTAGATCACACCATCAACCACCGCCGGGGTAAAGCGCGAGTAGCGGCGATCTTGACCTTCGCCAATGGTGGAAGACCAAATTCTTTTGAGCTTGGCTGTCTTTTCGTATTTTTCTAACTCGGCAGGTTTTGCGGCCAAAGACTTCTCGTCGTTTGAACCACAGGAGCTCACCACGAGCAGCAGGCAAGCCGTCAAGGCAACACTCCAATAGGGAATCATGCGTCTCCCTCGTTGGCTTCGGCAGCCTCCGACTTAACCGCAGCGGGTTCGGCTGCAGAAGTGCTATCTAGCTTGATTCGAATCATGCGCTGTCGCATAAACTGCTGCACATCTAAGCCGTCTAGAGCTTCCTGGTAGGCAGTGCGAGACAGCGATATTTGTCCCTGCGCAAAATGGATGTCGCCGCGAATTTCCGCCATTAGGGCCTTATAAGCTGGTTCTGAGGTAGAGGATACCAGGGCAAGAGCTGCATCGTGCTTCCCCTGGGCGGACAGCACCCGAGCCAAGCGGGTTTTGGCAAGCTCGCTGATGGAGGCATTGGCGCCCTCGTCCACCACCGCTTGGAGCAAACTGGCAGCCTGCGCCAAATCTTTGTCTTCCACCGCAAACTTCGCCAGCATCAAACGCGATAAGTCGGCATACATACCTCCTGGGTAGGAAGAAACGATTGAGTTGGCGATATCCTTTGCGTTGAGGCGTTTATTGGGGTCTAGTTCCTGACCAAAACCCACTTCAACCATGTCGAGCAGGGATTGATACTCTATTGAAGCCGCTTCCGCTTGACGCGCCTTGTACGCATCCCAAGCATTCCAGCCCACGTAACCGCCGAGTGCGAGAACGATGGGCAGTACTATAGAGAGCCAATTGTCATTCCACCAACGCTTGAGCGCTTCGGCTTGTTCTTCTTCGGTTATATGTTCTGCCACTTGCCTGCTCCTAACTAGTCATTCTAATGTGCCGAGTGAGTAACTCGGCTAATTCGGATTGTTTTACCCGCTGTTGTGGCGAGTCATCTCTTAAATACTTTACGGTTACTTCGGCGCTGTTTCGTTCATCTTCGCCCAGGATCAACGCTATTTGCGCACGGCTTTTATCGGCCTTTTTCATCTGTCCCTTAAAGCCACCGCCACCGCAATGCAGCTGAAGCCGCAAAGAGGGCAGTTCATCACGCAGACTCTCCGCCAGCTGGAAGGCGCTGGCTTGGCAGTCCCCCACGGCCAGTAAATAGACATCTGTAGTGCGAAATATTTCCCCCGGAACGGCTTGCAAAGCCTCTAACAACAGCGCCAAGCGCTCCAGGCCCATCGCAAAACCCACCCCCGGGGTGGCCCTGCCGCCAAGTTGCTCCACCAAACCGTCATAGCGCCCCCCGGCGCACACCGTACCCTGGGCGCCGAGCTTGTCGGTAACCCACTCGAAAACCGTTTTTGAATAGTAGTCCAAGCCGCGCACTAGCTTGGGATTGACCTCGAATTTCAAACCCGCGGAATTTAACAAGCTTTGCAAGGCTTCGAAATGGGCAAGAGACTCAGAATCAAGAAAATCATAAAGTTTGGGCGCCCCTTCCAACAAAACCTGAGTTTCTGGTTGTTTACTGTCCAAAATCCTTAGGGGATTGCTGTTGAGACGACGCTGGGAGTCTTCATCCAGCGCGTCGCGATAGTTCTCCAAGTAAGCCACCAAAGCGCTGCGATACGCCCGGCGAGATTCCGAATTTCCCAAACTATTTATTTGCAGCGACACCGCAGATTCAATACCGAGGGTTTTCCACAAACGCGCGGTGAGCATTAAAAGCTCGGCGTCGATGTCTGGACCCGCGTAACCGAACGCTTCAACCCCAATTTGGTGAAACTGGCGCAAGCGCCCTTTTTGCGGTTTTTCATAGCGGAACATGGGCCCCAGATACCACAGTTTTTGGGTGAGCGTGCCGCGGTTGTATAGCAGTTGGTGTTCTTGACAAGCCCTGACGCAGCTCGCGGTACCCTCTGGGCGCAGCGTTACACTCTCGCCATTGCGATCGGCAAAGGTGTACATTTCCTTTTCGACAATGTCGGTAACCTCGCCGATTGAGCGGGCAAAAAGCTCGGTGCTCTCCAGCAGAGGAAAACGAATTTCCTGAAACCCGTAACTGTTCAGCAAACGCTGCACGGTGGATTCGAGGTATTGCCACAGGGGGGAATCTGAAGGTAATAAATCCTTCATACCCGTAATGGCCTGTATATTTTTAGCTTTAGTCACGTCGTTTCCGTTGATCGATAGTTCGGCTGGGTACTTACGCTGAGTGAGTGGGGGGAATACAGTAGTAGAGGGCGTTACTGTAAACTCTTAGCCACTTAAACTTACCAAAAGTAAAGCCGATGCGGGGCGCAAGACGCATTCATTTTTGCCAGTGGGGCGGCTACTGCAGTGCCAGTGATTGGCGATGCAGCACTAAGACTTGGCGATGATATTCTCATTTTGTTTTTCTAAGTATTCAGATTTTTCGCGGATAAGCTGTTCAAGGTCATCGACTAAATTATCGTGAGACAATTTTTGTTTGGCGACACCATCAATGTAAATTAAATTTTTTGGCGTGCCGCCGGTTAAGCCGATATCGGCTTCCTTAGCTTCACCCGGACCATTGACCACGCAACCGATAACCGCAACATCCATCGCAGTGGTGATATCTTCCAAGCGCCCTTCCAACTCATTCAGGGTTTTGATGACATCAAAATTTTGCCGCGAGCAACTGGGACAGGCAATAAAGTTTATGCCTTTGCTGCGCAGCTTGAGGCTCTTGAGAATATCCCAGCCGACTTTGACTTCTTCAACCGGGTCTGCTGCCAAGGAAACGCGCAGGGTATCACCAATGCCATCCATTAACAGCATGCCGAGCCCCACCGAAGATTTGACTGTGCCAGAACGCAAGCCCCCCGCTTCGGTAATCCCCAAATGCAGCGGTTGATCAATTTGCTGCGCAAGCTTGCGGTAGGCGGCCACGGCCATAAACACATCGGAAGCTTTGACGCTGACTTTGAAATTTTTGAAATCGTAACGATCGAGGATATCCACATGCCGCAACGCCGACTCAACTAAGGCATCGGGGGTGGGCTCACCGTACTTTCTTTGCAAATCTTTTTCCAGCGAACCGGCATTAACGCCGATACGAATGGGAATATTTAAATCGTTGGCCTTGGAAACAACGGCTTGAACCCGGTGTTCCCTGCCAATATTACCGGGATTAATACGCAGACAGTCGACCCCTAAATCCGCCACCCGCAACGCAATGCGGTAATCGAAGTGGATATCGGCGATAAGGGGAATGCTGACCTGTTTGCGAATTTCACCAAAGGCCTCCGCCGCATCCATACTCGGCACCGAGACACGCACTAAGTCTGCACCAGCTGACTGAATACGCTGAATTTGGTCCACGGTGGCCGCCACATCGGTGGTTTCAGTATTCGTCATGCTCTGAACACTAATCGGCGCATCACCGCCCACGGGCACATCGCCGACCATAATCTGGCGTGTTTTTCGGCGGCGGATAGGAGACTCATAAAACATAGGCAAACTCTTGCGAAACTCGCAGAACCTTAAAAAAATTGGATTAGTCTGATGAAAGGGGCGGCAGCACGAGACGCAAAGTCTTTTGCGCACCTCGCGGCACCACTTCAAATTCGCGCCCGTTAACGGTTACACGCTGCGCCGCCGCCGCATTGCCAAGTAGCACACTAAACGGGCCCTCGCCAGAAAGTCGCAGATTATCCCCTTTGTCATATAGCTTCGCAACCAAAAGCGTGTCCCGAACATCGCGAACCTCCACCCAACATTGCTCAGTGAAGGCCATGGCGAGCTGATCTTGATCACTCAATGCCGGCGCAAGCGGCTCTGCGGGGGTCTCTGCCGCAGGTAACTCATCGACTGTAGGGGTCGGGCTTAAATCGACAGGCTGGATTTCGCTAACCGTCTCCAGCTCCAGCTGCGGTATCGGGTCCACGCTGGAACTGCGGCGAAGATCCTCAGCTAGCGCCTCCAACTCAGCCGGGTTGAGAGACTCCTCTGCCGGTTGCGGCTCTAGTAGCGCGTCGTCGGCCAGGGTTTCAACCTGATCGGCTTCGTTTTGAAACAGCCACACCGAGGCAAACCAAATAATCACCGATACCAGCAGGGTCCATGGACTCCACAGTGATAACAAGGGTTTTTTTGCCAGCTGCAGGGCCACTTGCGCGGCACTTTCCTGTTCTTCAGGCAACTCCGGCTGCACAACCGGTTTGCAGATTCGATTAAAATGCTCAACCAGCGGAGTGGCATCGACTTCAAGTAACTTTGCCACCTGGCGCAAATAGCCAATGGCAAACGGCCTGCCCCCCAACCGCGTGTACTGATCGGCCTCGAGTGCCTTCAGTTTCCATACCGGGATCAGTGTCTTTTCGTGAATGACCTCCAGCGACAAGCCGCGAGATTCGCGCGCGGCGGCTAAAACCTGGCCAGGACTATCAGTAATCGCGGTACCCGAAGCTGTCGAATTATCAGCAGCGCTTGTCATTTCGCGGGGCCCTCGTGGTTGTCACAACGCATATCACTTATTTTCACCAATCAATCTTTTATACTCCAAGTACTCTTGGGAATAGGGGTATAGATTCCGCAACGCCAAGGCGTAACTCGCCTCTTGATCCGCGTTGCCAAATATCCGCTCGAGGCGAATGCCGAGCCACAAACTGCGAGATGTTTGGCGACTATTTTTGGCAAACTGCCCCAGATACTTTTTTGCCAGGGGGTAGTTGCGATTGACAAAGGCCATTGCGGCCAACTCAATGGCGGGCGCCGCAAGCCCACCATTCAAATTTAGAGCGTATTCAAAGGCCGTTTTTGCAGCGGCGCTGTCTTCCATCTTCACCGCAGCCAAGCCCTTAAAATAAAAAGCCTGTGCCCGACTGGGGTAGGAAAGGTCGGCACTGACTTCATTGAAGTATTTAATCGCTTCTGGCAAACGATTCTGCTCTAGCAAGAATTTTCCATAGCTAAACAAAACCGTGGAGCGAGAAAAATCTGCGCGCCCCTTGATCGCCTTCTTGAAAGCGGCTTCGGCGATTTGTGCCTCGCCATTGAGCTGATGTACCAGGGCCAAGCCCAAATGCGCTTCAGATGATCTTGAATCAAATTGGAGGGCTTTATCGAACGAGCGCAGCGCGGCATCTCTGTTACCTTTCTCCAAATACGCCATGCCCAATTTGACATTTGATTCCAGCGCTTTTTGTTTATCAATTCGTTTAACCGAAGAATCGATATTGCTAACACAAGCGACGAGCGATACGCAGGTATACAGCAAAAAAACTAAGCTTATCCCCTTCAATACAAAACCCTCCAATTTCTTCTTGTATCGTTTCACCACAAACGGTACCGGCTCACTCGCCAACACAAGTTACGGGGATTAAGTTATCGTCTAATAACTTTTCTCTGTCTATTTTGTAACGTTGACTGCGCTTGGTACGGTCGTTGACTTTTCCGGCCAGCTGGCCGCAGGCGGCGTCAATATCATCGCCACGGGTGGTGCGCACGGTGGTGGTGTAGCCCGCCTCGATTAAAATTTGTTGAAAACGGCGCATTGCATTATTACTGACACGCTTGTAGTTGGACAACGAAAATGGATTAAAAGGTATCAAGTTAATTTTTACCGGAATGTCTTTCAGCAACATGGCCAATTGCCGCGCGTGCTCTGGGCGATCATTAAGCTGGTCAATCAAGGTGTATTCAATGGTAATTTTTCTGTGGCTGTCAGGCAAACCCTGAATATAGCGTTCCGCTGAAGCCAGCAACTGTGCAATCGGGTATTTGCGGTTAATCGGCACCAATTCATTGCGCAATTCGTCGTTGGGTGCGTGCAGCGAAATCGCCAAACAGGCATCGGTATGCTCACCCAGCTTGTCGAGTGCAGGAACCACGCCCGAAGTACTCAAAGTCACACGTCGCTTGGATATACCATAACAATTATCATGCATCATTAAGTGCATCGCAGCGATGACGTTGTCGAAGTTGAGCAAAGGTTCACCCATGCCCATCAGAACCACATTGGTAATACGCCGCGGCCCCCCCTCTTGCAACTGACCAAACGATTTCGCCGCCAACCAAACTTGGCCAATAATTTCAGCGCTGCTCAAATCGCGATTAAAACCCTGCTTGCCGGTAGCGCAAAAGCTACAATCGAGGGAGCAACCCACCTGGGACGACACACACAACGTGCCGCGGTCGCCCTCGGGAATAAACACGGTTTCTACAGCGTTGTTACCGGAGACGCGAATTAAAAATTTGCGCGTACCATCGACGGAATCCCACTGTTGAATAACCTCCGGGGCACCAGCTTGTGCGATATCAGCAAGGCGCTCGCGAAGC
>JAHQVY010000263.1 GCA_019634095.1 Cellvibrionaceae bacterium | reverse complement strand
CTACACGGCTTTTTATTTAACTACATAGAAAAATTTGATGGTGTTTCGTTGCTTTAGGGGCTACTTTAATATCTGAGATCAACGCACAGTTCAGGTGCTAGCACCCAGCTTATGAATACCGCAGATTTGCTGATTAACTTACTCATGTACTTGTTTTTACCATTGTGGGGCCTTGCTGGGTTTGCGGATTGGTGTTGTCATCGAGCGACGAAAATTGAGACGACATCAGGGATCAAAGAATCCCTTATGCACTGTGTCATGGGGATTCAGATAGCTATTCCTATTTTGCTGTGTTTGCTTTTTGAGGTGAATGTATTGGTGCTGCTCATTTGCTTGGCGGCGTTTTTTTTACACGAGTATGTGGCACATTTGGATGTGGAATATGCGTTGCCCAGACGGGAAATTAGTATTTGGGAAATGCATGCCCACAGTTTTCTCGCCACGCTTCCGCTCTATATGCTGAGCCTAATTATTGTTGTCACGTGGCCAATGGCAATCAAAGTGCTGACACTTGATTGGGCGGGACATTTTAGTTTGGTGAGAATAGAGGAGGCACGCGGCTCTGATGGCTACCTCAGTTGGTATTTAGGCTTTATGTGTGTGTTTTGTGTGTTTCCTTATTTAGAGGAATTTAGTCGCTGTTTAGTCGTCGAAATTAATAAAGCGCGACATGACCGACGTGTATAATGCCTACCTGACCAGTACCGGGCGCTTTTTGCCGGGCCCCCCTATTAACAATGACCAAATCGAAGATCATCTCGGTCGGGTGCACGGCAAACCCAGCCGTTTGAAGGCAAAAATTCTCGCAAGTAACGGTATAAAAACCCGTCATTACGCAATCGACAAGCTCCAGCAAACTCAATACCTTAACTGTGATATGGGGGCCAATGCGGCCCGGGATTGTCTGCAACGTTGTGGTTTGCGGGTTTCGGAAATTGAGATGCTGGCGGCTGCTACCAGTCAAGGTGATTTAGTATTACCGGGATTTGGCAGCATGTTGCAAGCGGCAATGGAATTGCCAGATATAGAGCTTCTCACGGCCCACGGCATCTGTTCGAGTAGTTTAATGGCACTTAAAAGTGCAGCAAATGCTATTCGTTTGGGAGAACACAGCAAGGCCCTGGTGGTCGCAAGCGAATTTGCTTCGCGTTTGTTTAAAGCCAGTCGCTATGAAGCACTAGATAAACATTACGGGCAGGATTTTAACGCCGAGTTTTTGCGCTGGATGCTGTCCGATGGCGCTGGCGCCGTGTTACTGGAGAACGCGCCGCGTGGTCGCTGTCTGCAAATCGAATGGATAAAAAGCTTCTCCCACGCCGATGCTTTCCCGGTTTGTATGAGTGTGGGCCAAGCCAAAGACGGGCGGCAAAGCTGGCAAGATTACCCGAGCTATGCCGAAGCAGAAGCGGCAGGGGCTTTGTTGCTGCGACAGGATGTACGACTGCTCGACAATATGGTAAAACTCGGCGTCGACGGGTTTTTGCGCTTATTGGCTAGCGAGCTCGTTACGGTGTCGAGCATCGATCATGTGCTGTGTCATTACTCGTCAGATTTTTTCAGAAGCAAAATATTCGATTTGCTCAGCGCCGCCGGTGCCATGGTGCCCGAAGAGCGTTGGTACACCAATCTCTATGAGCGCGGCAATACCGGCTGCGCCTCGATATTTATTATGCTGGATGAATTCCTGAGAAGCCGCAAACCTGCTCCCGGTGAAAAGGTGTTTTGTATGGTGCCGGAAAGTGGTCGCTTTAATACCGCTTACATGTTGCTCAATGTGGTGGATGCAAATGCATAAAACCATGGACAATGCCGAGGCTCAGCAGTGCTTGCAATCCCTAATGCGGGTTTGGTTCGATTTCGAGCGGCGTTTAAATCGCGTGCCCATTATTCAGCGCTTGGAAAACGGGGAATTTACGCAGCAAGACTACTTGAGCTTGCTACTCAATTTGCGTCAGCAAGTTATAGAGGGCAGCCGTTGGATTACCCGCAGCGCTTCGAGCTTCGATAGGCACTACAGTGAAATTCGTTCACAAGTGATTAATCACGCCAAAGACGAACACCGCGATTATCTATTGTTGGAACAAGATTTCGTAGCCCTGGGCGGGGACTTGGCGGCGATACAAGCTGGCGCGAGGAATATAGGCTCCGAAGCTTTGCACGGTTATTTAATGTATCGAGCCAGTCGACCCAACCCGGTTGATATGATCGGTGCGATGTGGATGATTGAGGGGTTGGGTGAGAAAATGGCAAGCAATTGGGCGGACCGCATTGATGAATTGATTGCGCTAGGGGGCGAAAAAACGTGTTTTTTGCGTTACCACGGTCACAACGATGCCTCTCATCTGGAAACCTTCTGCCACATGCTCGACAGTGTTTGCCGCGAATCAACCACGCATCGAGCAATTGTGAAAACGGCGCAGGTGGTGGCCAGGCTCTACTGCATGCAACTGGACGAAATTGATGGCTAAACGCGAACGCAGTGCCTATTTACAAGCACTTGAATTTGATAATTCCTTTCCAATAGAGCAGGCCGCGGTGGATTTATGGCTAAAGGATTTAGATAACCCTTTTCGCTGGAGTCTGCGGCCACTGTTACAATTAGTGCTTGCTATACTGCTCCATGTGGTTTGGTTTTTTAAACGCTTACCTTTGCCGCAATTTAGCGCGCACGCCACCTTACAGCGACTAATTTGTTGGTTTTGCAAGCACTTTGTTAGTTACGAAGCCAATTTGTTGATTTTGCGGCATTATGCCACTGAATCGAATCTTCTCAATTTTCTCGCGACTAACAGTCAGGTACCTGATACTGAACTTGTTCAACTCTATCCTAAAAAAATCGACGATATGCTCGACGATTCCTTTGTTAAACACGATCAGGAGTTGTTTCGCCTATTCAAAGAGTTGGGGCACTGGCACAGGCCCTCGAGGGCGAAGCAGGCTGCACAATTAAACTGGCAGGCCTGGCAACCGGTGAGCATGCAAGCCTTTCAGGTCGAGCGTAAAAAAACCCAGGTTGTGGATTTCGAAAGCGCGCATGCGCTTTTTATGTGCTTGTTTTGCCTGCTTTTGACACGGGAAGAATACCGCGATGCCATAAACGGCTTTAATCTCGATCAATCGTTAGCTATTCGACTTGGCGAGCTGACGGGGCAGCAGCGGTTTCCCGAAATGGCCTACAATAAATTCCCCCTTTATTTGATTGGACCCTGGAATTTGGGGCAGCGATTTCTAATGCACGGTTTTTTTACTGAATACTTATATGCCGCGCTTAACACATTATATTTAGAATACAAAGCCGAGCACGGCGAGCCATTAGCTGCAGAAGACTAAAGCGATGCGTCATTCGCTGTTAATGTAACCCCAATTGCCAACTCAACTCACCCGGTCAAATATCAAGCTGTTAGCGATAGCTATACTACCGCCGGGAAGGGAATAGAGGCTATCTCAGTTGTAAAACGTGCCAGCAAAGACGTAGGTGATGCGCTGAGAGACCTATATTTGCAAACTGGGTAAGCGATGCTAAGTCCCTCGCTGGTAATGTATTCGTAAGTAGCTCTATATGCTGCGCATCAAAAATTATCTAGTTTGAGTTATACTCCGCGCTTTTTTACAGGCAGAACCATGGCGCTTAATCATTTCATTGCCCACAAAATCACCCGCATTGATCCTGCGCAAAGTACCACGATAGACTTGCGCAACGCGTCTTGGACGAGTGATGGCAAGGTTGATGAGCTGTTTCGAGACATGAAAACTAGCTTTATAAAACGTGCGGGAAAGGAATACGGTCGGTTTTCCGATGACAGGGCTGCCCATCCGCTAGCGAGTTGGCTGCAAGAGTTTCTCGACGCTAAACTCGGCTTCGATAGTTTTAGTAAAAAGCTTGTCCAGCAGCTTAAAAGCGAACTGGATAAAACGGGTGAACCCTTAGAGGCGCTAGTTGCCGTGGCGCATGAAACTCTGGAAAACGGCGATTTACTGCATATTTTTATCGTACAACATAACCGCGGTATTTATATTGATGGCGATTTAGATATTGCTGAGTCTTTGCACTTAGACACCGCTGGCATTCGTTTAGCCGCCAAAGTGAATATTGCGGATTGGCGGGACGACGACCCATTCCGCCACGGCAATGCTGTGTGCTTACTTCGCTGGCGCGGTGAAAAAGATCTGAGCGAAGTGTTTGAAAATAGCATTGGATTTGCTGAAAAAATTGATGTAACCGCTGAAACAGAAGCGTTTTTAGAGGTGGTTCACGACTATACCAAAGACTTACCGGCGGAAGTGTCTAACCAAACCAAAGCCCAGGTGGTTGAGTATTGCTTACAAAAAGAGAGCGAAGGTAAATTGGTGGTGATCGAAGAGCTCTCGACAAACTTACAAGACACGCCACCTCTGAACACTGAACAGCCCTACACCCCGCCGCCGAAGTTTTCTCGCTTTATCGCAGAAAAAAAACCTAAAGTAAAACCGGAATTGATTCCAGATAAGCAACAAATGAAGAACTTCCTCCGAATTAGTGGACGCAACGAATCTATGAGTATGAGTTTTGCGTCCACTTGCCTGGGAGACAGCATTGTTTACGACCCAGAGACAGAAAGCTTGGTGATTAAGAATATTCCAAAGAGCTTAAAATCCCGCTTGAAAAAGCATATTACGGGTTTTTAAGCTTCTGCTTGGTAAATAGAATAGTACTTCTCTCACAAGCGCCGCCTGTGTCGGTTTAGCGAAAACTGTCGTTAATGCTGCCTAGTATGGCTGTTCCGGGGCAAAGCTCGTTTTCGCTTAATGAACGCAATGCCTTATTCGAGGAGCCGATAGTTTCGTGGAGGTCTCGGGAGTTCTGTTCCATATGCAGCAACCCGGTGAGAATCTTGCCTTCGGCTTTGTATTCTTGCATCAGTGCCAGTGCGGAGCGACGGCTGCTGACATCTAACTTATCGTCGGTTTTGTGCAAGTGAACTACCGAGCCATCGTGTAAGGTGACTTCAGTGGAGCTGCCGGGTGCGTATTCGGTTTTAATTTCCTGTTTCATCGGCACATAATCCACAGTGCCGGTGGCGGCCAAGTGCTCGCGGACAAACTCGTAACCCTTGGTCGAACCCGGGTTATTGTTAAATGTGACACAGGGAGAAATCACATCGATAAAAGCAAAACCCTGGTGGGCGATGGCCGCTTTTATCAGCGGTACAAGCTGGGCTTTGTCGCCGGAAAAACTGCGGGCGACAAAGGTGGCGCCAAGTTGTAAAGCAACGCTAGCAAGGTCGATCGGTTCGAAAGGGTTGGGTTCGCCTTTTTTACTTTTTGAGCCGATATCCGAGGTTGCGGAGTCCTGGCCTTTCGTTAAACCGTAGCAGCCGTTATTCATAACGATGTACATCATATTTAAATTGCGTCTTACCGCATGGGCGAATTGCCCCATGCCAATTGACGCCGTGTCGCCATCCCCCGAGACGCCGATGTAGACCATCTCTCGGTTCGCGGCGTTGGCACCGGTGGTTACCGAGGGCATGCGGCCATGCACAGAGTTAAAGCCATGCGAACTGCCTAGAAAGTAGGTTGGGGTTTTCGACGAGCAGCCAATACCCGATAATTTCGCAATATTGTGGGGTGCAATAGACAGCTCAAAAATGGCTTTGGTAATAGCGCCGCTGATAGAATCGTGTCCACAGCCGGCACACAATGTTGAAAGAGAGCCTTCGTATTGCTGCTGGGTGAAGCCCAGCTCATTGACTGGGAGCTCTGGATGACGAAAGGATGGTTTGATGTAGCTCATAGTTGTGTCCTATTGCTCCGCCTTATTGCTTGTTGTATTTTTTCTGATAGGCGTGACTTTGTTGATGTCGAGTCGGGAATTAATGGCCTGCTGAATAAACTTCGCTGTGACCGGCATACCATCGAAATTTAAAATTGGTACGATTCGCTTGGGATTGATTTCGCATTCGTTAAC
Source organism: Cellvibrionaceae bacterium (assembly GCA_019634095.1). Lineage (GTDB taxonomy): Bacteria > Pseudomonadota > Gammaproteobacteria > Pseudomonadales > Cellvibrionaceae > JAHQVY01. The sequence goes on along the minus strand of JAHQVY010000263.1, from coordinate 4,833 downwards.
CAGCAAGCTTCGCATCTGCGCGTCGCGATTTTGCTCCACAATAAATACCGTACTGTGCTGTTCGATAAACTCTTCAACGGCTTTGCAAAAAGGGAAGGCGCGTATGCGACAGCTGTCTACGGCAATGCCTTCTTGCGCCAGGTAATCGATGGCTTCCAAGGTGGCCGCCATACTGGTGCCGTAGTGCAATACGCCAATGTCGCTGCCCTTACCACTGTTATCGATAACGGGTGCGGGCACGTAGCTTTTTGCAGTCTCCCATTTTTTCAGTAGACGTTTCATGTTGCGTACATATTCGGCGCCATCTTCGGTGTAAATCGCGTACTCATCGCGCGAGGTGCCGCGGGTAAAAAAGGCGCCTTTGGTAGGATGCGTACCGGGATAAGTGCGATAGGGAATACCGTCGCCGTCGCTGTCAATGTAGCGGCCGAATTTTTCGCTCATCGCTTCAAGCTGTTCGGCGCTGTAAACTTTACCGCGCTCATAAGCCCGCGCTTCGTCCCACTCCAATGGTTCCGACATGGTGTCGTTCATGCCCAAATCCAAATCTGTTAGCATGATGACTGGTGTTTGCAGTTGCTCGGCCAGATCAAAGGCCTGAGCCGTCATATCAAAGCATTCTTTTGGTGTCGCCGGGAAAACCAAGACATGCTTGGTATCACCGTGGGAGGCATAGGCACAGGCAATAACATCGGACTGTTGTGTGCGCGTTGGCATGCCAGTAGATGGCCCGGTGCGTTGCACATCCACGAGTACCGTGGGTATTTCCGCGAAATACGCCAGGCCTAAAAATTCACTCATCAGCGAAATGCCTGGGCCGCTGGTGGCGGTAAATGCGCGCGCTCCGTTCCAGCTGGCGCCTATCACCATGCCGATAGCCGCCAGCTCATCTTCGGCTTGCACGATGGCGTAATTCTTTTTACCACTGCCGGCATCGACACGGAGGCGCTTGCAGTATTTTTCAAAGGCTTCAATCACTGAGGTGGAGGGCGTGATAGGGTACCAACCTGCCATGGTCGCACCGCCAAACACCGCGCCGAGACCAATGGCGGTATTGCCGTCGATTAAGATTTTATCACCGCGATTATCGCGGCGCTCAACGGTGATACGCAGCGGGCACGTAAAATGATTTTTCGCGTATTGATAGCCCAAATCCAAGGCGTGCACGTTGGGCGCAATCAGTTTTTCCTTGCCTTTAAATTGCTCGCCAATCAAGCTGGTGAGCACCTCAAAATCGATGTTAATTAAAGCGGCGAGCGCGCCGACATAGATAACATTTTTAAACAGCTGGCGCTGGCGCGGGTCTTGGTATTCATCCAAACAGATCTGCGTTAGGGGAAGGCCGATAAATTCCACATCGCTGCGCATCAATCGCAGGTCGAGCGGCTTAGTGTTATCGTAAACAACATAGCCGCCCGGGCTGACTTCTTTAATATCTTTCGCCATGCTCTGCGGGTTGACACACACGGCAATGTCGATACCGCCGCGACGCCCCAAATAGCCTTTGTCGTTGACGCGCACTTCATACCAGGTAGGCAGGCCTTGAATATTGGATGGGAAAATATTTTTTGGGCTGACCGACAAACCCATGCGAAACAGTGCCTTTGCAAACAGATTGTTGGCGCTGGCCGAGCCGGTGCCATTCACGTTAGCAAATTTTATTACCAGGTCGTTCTTTGAGTGAATCGTTTTTTTCATTGTCATGGTCATGTTTAATTACCTGCCCGCTTTGGCTACGTTATAGGTGAATCTTTGCATGTCCCAGGCGGCGGTTGGGCAGCGCTCGGCGCACAGACCGCAATGCAGGCAAACATTTTCGTCCTTCACCATTACGCGTTTGGTGGGTAGGTTGTCGCCGGAAACGTAAAGAGCCTGTTGAGTATTGTTAGCGGGCGCCATTAACTTCGACCGCAAATTACTCTCTTCGGCGGCCTCGGTAAATGTAATGCAGTCTGTGGGGCACACATCGACACAGGCATCGCACTCGATGCATTTGTTTTCAGTAAACACGGTTTGCACATCGCAGTTGAGACAGCGTTGCGCCTCGGCAAAACCACAGTCTTTATCAAAGCCGAGCTCCACCTCCATTTTGCGATCCTTCAACGACTTGCTGACATCGGCATGGGGTACCGCATAGCGCATGTCGTTGACAACATTGCTGTCGTAACTCCATTCGTGTATCCCCATTTTCTGGCTCACCAGATTAGTACCCGGTGCGGGCCGATTTAACACGTCGTCACCTTGCAAAAACAAATCGATAGAAATGGCTGCTTGGTGGCCGTGGGCCACAGCAGTGATGACATTCTTCGGGCCAAAGGCGGCATCGCCACCAAAGAATATTTTAGGGTTGGTTGACTGGAAGCTGCGCTCATCGACCTTGGGCATGTCCCATTTGCCAAACTCAATATCTAAATCGCGCTCTATCCAAGGGAAGGCATTGTCTTGTCCAATTGCGATACATACGTCGTCGCAGGCGATAAAAACCGGTTCTTCTCCCAGTGATACCAGCTTGCGTTTGCCTTCGGCATCGTATTCGGCGCGCACTTGATCGAATTTCATGCCGACAAGTTTGCCGTTGTCCACAACGAAGGCTAGCGGTACGTGGTTTTCTATCATGGGTACGCCTTCGCGCTCGGCATCTTCAATCTCCCAGGGGGAAGCTTTCATTTCCGTTTTGGGGGACCTAACAATGACTTTGACGCTTTCGGCTCCGAGTCGCAATGAGGTGCGACAGCAGTCCATTGCAGTGTTGCCGCCACCGAGTACAATCACCCGCTTGCCGATTTTTTCAATGTGCTCGAAAGCCACGTTGGAAAGCCAATTAATACCGATATGAATATGGTTATCTACATCCCTTCTGCCGGGAATATCGAGGTCGCGACCGCGCGGCGCGCCGGTACCGACAAAGACTGCGTCGTAGCCCTTAGCGACAATTTGTTTCAAGCTGTCAACGTAGGTATTAAAATGCGTAACTACACCCATGTTTAGAATGTAGTTCACTTCCTGATTTAGAACCTGTTCCGGCAATCGAAAGGACGGGATTTGGCTGCGCATAAAGCCGCCGCCAGATTGTTGGCTGTCGTAAAGGTCAATTTCATAGCCCAGTGGCATTAAGTCTCTGGCTACGGTGAGAGAAGCTGGACCGCCGCCAATCAGTGCCACGCGCTTTCCGTTCTTTTGCGTCGGTATTTCGGGCATTTGTGCGTCGATTTCGGAATCGACTTTATTGTCCGCAGCAACACGTTTTAAACGGCAAATGGCTACCGGTTTGTCTTCTACCCGTCCCCGTCGACAGGCGGGTTCACAGGGCCGGTCACAGGTGCGACCGAGGACGCCGGGAAAAACATTTGATTCCCAGTTAATCATATACGCGTCGCTGTAGCGTCCAGCTGCAATTAGGCGGATATATTCTGGGACGGGCGTGTGTGCTGGGCAAGCGTATTGGCAATCGACCACTTTGTGAAAATACTCAGGGTCGCGAATATCGGTGGCTTTCACAGCTTCTCCAAACTTAGGGTTGTCGGTTATTTTGGGGGTTCTTGTTTCAATTTGGGCGCTTTGAATAAACAACCCAAGATCGTGGTTCTGTCAAGCGGCAAGTTTAACCACGGTGAGTGTGTCTGCAAGTATTTTTGTATCAGTTCGCCAACTCTATCGATATGGTGAGTGTGGATAGGCCGCAAAATTAGCAAAAAGAGCGTTGTACCGGGGGTTCTCGACTTTTTTTGCGGAAGTTAAACTCTGCCCAGAAGCGTAAAAAATTTAGCGCACATGCGCAAACCGAGCGATGTTTTCTGTCGGGCAAGCGGCATTTTGGCTCGGTTATTTCCGCTCCCTGCGCACTCGCTTTTTAGTGGATACCCGTGCGCCACTTTAGGGTTTTTATGCAGGGGATTCCGGGTGTTTCGCACATAGCAACAAATATAAGAAATATCTCCACCCGCTATCTTGCTCAAGGTTCCCAACGAGTGAGATCAAGTTATCGAGTGTGACGAGAACTTTGTCGAATAGTGGTTGTAGCCAAGCAGGGTTTCGCCAGTTTAATATCTCCTTACTCGGATTAATTGGCCAGTAATAATTATAGATCGTATTTAGAGGGGTGTTGATTAATGTGCTAAGTAAGGACAGCGGTGTACCCTCTTGCGAGTCAGAAACTTAGATATGCCCCTAGTGTTTGATGTTTAAGTATTAGATGTGAGTCATTAATTTTGCTCGCTGTTGTTCTAGACAAACACCGTAAGATTCACGACAAGGTCGTATAAACTTAAAATTTAAGGCGGCGCTAAAAGATGCTGAGCACTTTGATTGCAGAGGCTAAGGCTCGAACCTTACCCGCTGTCCTAGCGAGTCGTACCTAGCTGATAGGAATACTTATTTAGCGTGCACGTTACTTTTAGGCTAAGCGATGGTGCTCACGCGCTCACGGTGGCAGCGAAAAGCGGGGTTTATAAATTTATTCAAAAGTAACCGCGGCTTAAGCCAACGCTAAAAATCTTCTGGCACGAGTCCGAAAAACAGCCAAGCTAAGCAGCCCAGACTGGGATTTAACGAATTCATATAGGGTTATAGTGATTGTCGCTCGGCTCCGAGAGAAAATTGACTCGGACTCAGCTCAATCCACCTGGAGTGAACAAAGGCTGCCTCTGTTGCAAGCTGTGATCTTCTAGTATGGGGGCGAACTGATGGCGACATCTTATGGCGGGTTTAAGCAACGGGCGTATCCTTGCCAAGTTTTGGCTTAGTACGTGGTTGCGGACCCAAGCACGAGGGGCTTTTTTTTTTGCAGCGCAAGGGAATAGTTTTATGCCTTGGCACTAACTGGTAAGATGCTTT
>JAHQVY010000262.1 GCA_019634095.1 Cellvibrionaceae bacterium | reverse complement strand
CGCTTTCTCTACGGTCACCAAAGATGCCAGCGGTGCCATTACCCTGAGCGAAGCGATGGGGATGCTGGCTCTAGTATCCGCCAATGTCTACGTTATGTTTTTCAACTTTTCTTGGGGGCCGATTATGTGGGTTATGTTGGGGGAAATGTTTCCCAATCAAATTCGCGGTTCCGGCTTGGCTGTGGCGGGCTGGTTTCAGTGGGTGTCTAATTTTGGCATTACCATGACATTCCCGATTTTGCTCGCCTCGGTGGGGTTGGTGGGGGCTTACGGTTTTTACACTCTGTGCGCCGCAACATCCGTAGTGTTTGTACTCAAGTATGTCCATGAAACTCGTGGCAAAGAGTTGGAGCAAATGGAGGGCTAAACGCAGCCTGCTCGTCGGTGGCCAGCTACCCTATGAAGGGCTGGAAATGCTTGTTGGCTTCTCAAGGGTTGTTTGCTTGCTTTTGAATTGCGTTAAATTTCTTTGGGGTGCAGCCGTATTCTTGTTTGAAGAGTTTACAAAAATACGCCACGCTGTGATAGCCCAGGTGGTAGGCGAGTTCCGATACGGTAACGTGTTCTTCTTGTTCTAGTATGCGCGCCGCTTCAACCAGCCTTAATTTATTGAGGTAAACCGCAAAAGTTAGCCCGAGTTCCTGTTTGAGAATAGCGTTGAGAGTGTTGCGATTAATGCCGAGTTTGCCTGTGGCAAAATCTAAATTCATTTGTGGGTTATTGTATTCTGTCGCCATAAATTGCAATACGCGTCCCAGGTCGGAGCCGTCTTTGTGGGGTTGTGTCGATAGCTGCTTGTAGGCCACAAGCGAACGTCCCTGAGTCATTTTTTTCTCTAGCTCTTCGGTGAGTGCGTGGCCGTAACCATTCAAAATTATTGCCGCGCTGGCTGGCCAGGTGAGAAAGGCAAATAGCGCAAAGGCCAGAATAAAGCGCGAATCCTTACCGCGCAGGGTAATCGTATCTATGTTTACTCGAGCGGGTATATTTTTGGGGCCGAGACGAGAAGCGACAATAGAAAATGCCAGCACCTTGCTCAGGTCATAGCTCTTGTCTGCAACGTTCAGGTTAAACCAGTTGAGCCACCAGTTAGGCACATGCAGGGCGTCCAAATCGATGCTCACCTGCGACCAGTTTTCATTGCAGGAAACAAAACTTTCGGCAATGCGGTAGCTGGCAAACATACTTGGGTCGGTAATCGCTGGGTCGAGGCTGTGTAGGTGAACAGACAGTGTGTTTCTCGGTTCGCATTTAAGTTTGAGTGACAGTTCTGTGTAGTCGCTAAAATCGACATAGCTTGCGTTTGATGGCGTGAATTTTAGGATGGTGGCGACGCTGGGGTAGTTGATTTGATCGCTGAGCACATAGTTGTAGTTGAGCTGGAGTTTCGAGTTTTGTACAGTGATAGCTGAATTTCCGCCTTTATCGGCATCGGTGGCGGTATTGATTTGCCAGCGATGGGTACTGGCACTCGCTGGGAGCAATTCGTGCCGAAGCTGTGCCCAAGAGAAACAAACTACGCCAATTGCAATAGTCGATATAACGAGTAGCAATAAAACTAAGCTGGCTTTTTTATAATAATTCAGCATCGGATTTTTTAATTTTTTCTTGATACCTCTCTAAATTTTCTCGGTGTACAGCCATATTCATTCTTAAAAACTCGGTTGAAATAAGAGATATTGTTATAACCAACTGAATGCGCAATTTCAGAAATATTTTTCTCTTTGTGTTGAGTGATTTGATTGGCAACCTCGGTTAGTCGCAATTTGTTCAGGTAGGCGGTAAAAGTAAGGTCTAACTCTTCTTTCAGTAATGCGTTTATTTTATTCCGGTTTAAACCAAGTTTCTCAACGGTGAAGTTCAAGTTCATTTCTGGCCTGTGGAATTCTTCTGCCATAAATCGCAATAGCTGGTTTTTCACTTTGTCCTTATGGGGGTTTAGTGATAGTTGTTGATAAGCAATAAAAGGCTTATTACTAACAATTCGTTTTTGTACCGACGCCACGAGGTGCTTGGTATATAGCCGAAACAGATACAGAAAATAACCCAGCCATAATAGTACCAGTAAGCCGCTGCCAACCCAGGTGTAGTACCAGTTCCTGCCGTGTAATTTAACTTGTGAAATATATACTTCTGTATCAGTTTGCGCTTCATTACTTTGAATGAAGAAAGATATTGCTCGGGTTGCTTCTAGCGAGTATGTGTTTTGAGTGACGCCAACATTGTGTTTGCTAAGCCACCAAACTGGCACCACAAACCTCGATAAATCCATTGTAATTAAGGTGTCATCTTTTTTACATAAAAAATTTTGCTGCGCCACGCGATAGCTTGAAAATATATCCGCCCGTGTTACCTGCTGATCGTAGTTATGCAGCTGAAGGCTGATCTCCATAAGGTGTTGACAGTGAGAAAAAAAAGAAATCGATGTGTATTTGCTCAAATTGGCCAACTTGTTGGATGCGCCATCCGAAGAAAAATCGAGTATGACGGTAACGAAAGGGTAGTCGAGAGTATTGGCGATTGAATAGCTAAAATGGATGTCCCGCTTAGATTCGATCACGTTTATGCTCGAGTTTCCATCTAGCTCACGATCTGAGTAAGCCTGAAAATTCCAGGGCATCGCGCTGTCGCTATGGGGCAAGAGTTTATGAGAGTAATACGAGAGGTAATAAACAAGAAAACCATAGACACCAGTGCCTACTAGCATTGCTAAGCTCAAAAAAATCGTTTGTCGATAAAAGCTGATCATGGGTTATTGTGGATCGTATGTGCAGCGAAAAAATCAATGCTGGCGACTCACTCCACACCGGTTCCAATCCCTTAGCTTGCTAAGTCGGCAGCCGTTGATCATGGCAGTTTTTGGGTTAACGGGAAAAGCCGCACTGTTTACCGATATTCCCTGAATCTAACTAATTATTTTTATTCATCTATTTGAGCAGTTTTGTTGCGCTGTGATGAATATATACTAACAGAATTGCAAATATCTTTGCGGTTCTAAAGTATAACCTGCTCAGCTGCATACATGTCTAAGTATTTTATCAGAATAGCGTCTATCGCGGTTCGTAAATTATAGAGGGATGCGTGGTTGCGTGGTAGGTAAAGTTTAGTTGTTAGCACACTAAACACTTTTACTGATTGAGTTATTATATGAACAATTACCTAATCAGCAATGATCGAGTACACATTTGCCTAAGGTTATGGGCCCTAATTGCTTCTTTGCGCCATCGCGAGGAGCGTTTGCCGTTTTGCCGCGTCGGAATCAGTCAATGCCGCTCGATATAAAATAAGGTATAGCCAGCTGCTCAAGAATTGTACGCTCTGAAATGCTTGTGGTAAATCGCGCCGAAGAAGCATAATGATGCCGGGGTTTTGCCTTGGTTAGGGGCCTGTTGCCATCGACTTGTGAGCCGGCGCCGAAAAATTCGATAAAAACGATCTTCATGGAGAATGTATTTAATATGAAGCTAAGCAAATTATGGTACTTTTTATTGGTGTACTGTCTTTGGCACGCCACGAACGCTCTCGCCAATGATGTGCTTTACCATTGGTTTGAATACGAGGGTAAAGACACGATTTTTATGCCGCCCCTTGAAAAGGGACAGTACCAAAACCCAATTATTGCCGGATTTTATCCCGACCCCAGCATTACGCGAGTGGACGATACCTATTATATGGTTCACTCCTCATTTGCCTACTTCCCCGGCGTCCCTTTGTTTGCTAGCACCGACCTGGTGAACTGGCGCTCTCTCGGCCATATTCTTACCCGGTCATCCCAGGTGGGTAGTGAAAAAGTCGGCGTTTCTGAGGGCGTGTTTGCACCAACGCTACGCTACCATAATGGCACGTTTTACATGATAACGACTGCGGTCGCTTCGGGAGGCAACTTTATTGTCACCGCTAAAGATCCGCAGGGGCCTTGGTCCGAGCCTATCTTGTTACCGGAAATTGATGGTATTGATCCAGATATTTTTTTCGATGACAACGGTAAAGTTTACATCACCCACAACGGTCCTCCCGAGGGGGAGCCGCTTTACAACGGCCACCGAGCAATCTGGGTGTGGCAGTACGACCCGGTGACGCAGAAAGTGCTCGCTGACAGCGGTCGAGTGGTTGTTAATGGTGGCGTGGATATCAGCCAAAAACCGATCTGGATCGAGGCACCTCATATCTACAAAATCAACGACTGGTATTATTTGCTGTGCGCCGAGGGCGGCACTGGGGATTGGCACAGTGCAGTGGTGTTTCGGAGCCGCAGCATGGATGAGGCCTTCGTGCCCTACGAAAAAAACCCAATACTTACTCAGCGTCACCAACCCGCCGATCGCGAAAATCCTATTTCTGCCACCGGGCATGCCGATATCGTGCAAACTGCCGCTGGGGAATGGTGGGCAGTATTTTTAGGTACGCGCAATTATTCCCAGAGCCACTTTAATACTGGCCGTGAAACCTTTTTATTGCCGGTGCAATGGCAAGATGAGTGGCCGATTATTCTTCCCAAGGGCGAGCTGCTACCTTACCGTTTGGCCCTACCCAAAGGTATGAAGGCCACGCTTGATGCCGATATAACCACGGGCAACTTTCGCTGGCGCGACGACTTTTCTACTCAGCAATTGCGCAATGATTGGAGCTTGCTGCGGGCTAGCCGGCAGCAGCCTTATCGCCTAATTTCGGGGGGCGGGCTCACCCTAGAGCCACGCAAGGTAAGCTTGGCCGATAGAGCCCAGCCGGCCTTTGTCGGTCGCAGACAACAGCACATGCGCTTTAACGCCGCAACAGAATTACAAATTCCCGGCGACAGCAAAATATCGGCAGGCATAACTGCATTTCAAAATGAAAAATACCACTATTTTTTAGCTCTGCGACGCACCGAAAAAAATGTCGAAATATTTTTGGAAAAGGCCGAAGATTCAATGCCTAAGACAATTGAAAAAGCCATGATAAGTCTGGGGTCATCCCAAGCCAAAACAATGGTTTTGGGTATTGAGGGGGAAGTAGATAAGCTTTCTTTTTATTATCAACTTGGAGAAGGCGACAAAAAGTATTTAGCAAAAAATAAAGATGCCACTATTTTGAGTACATCTATCGCCGGTGGCTTTGTTGGCGTGCATCTGGGAATGCATGCGAGGTTAAATACATCCAAAGCGTTTGAGATTTAGGTGTTAGGAGTGCGCCAATTAAGTTTCTTGGCAAGGCGGTACTCACAGGGGTGTGAGGTATTAGGACAATGCAGGAGCAATTGCCGAGACAACGCAGAATAGCCATTCTATTTAATATTTAAGGCGGCGCAACACCGCCAAGGGCACTTAGGGGCGTGCTCATGAGGACTAAATCTCAAGTGTTTTGGGT
>JAHQVY010000261.1 GCA_019634095.1 Cellvibrionaceae bacterium | reverse complement strand
ATCATGGTGTTCGCAACACTAGGCTGCACAAACCAAACCGGGGGCAAGGCGCCCGTGGGCGATTTTTACCAGTCGGGAAGTACTGCGGTGCGTTCTGGCCGCCTGCAACCGGCAGGCTACATGGGGGTTGCCAACGCGGCAGGGGCAAATAATTACCATGTTGTGAGCCGGGGGGAGAATATTTACCGCATCGCCCAGCGTTATAATCTAGACTATCGTTCTTTGGCCCAAGTAAACGGCATAAATAGCCGCTACGAAATCTACCCGGGGCAGCAGCTCAAGCTGAGCGGTGTAGCGCTCAAGCGGGCTTGGCAGCAGTCACCGGCAATTTATGTCGCCCCGCCGGTGCGCAGCAATCCACCACAACCTATTTACACCGGTGTTAATCCGAGCCGTCCCACCTATCCCGTCGCCGTCGCTGCTTTTGGCAGCAACAGTTCGAAAAAAACAACGGCCACTGCCGCTGGACGTACGAATTGGAGTCCATTAACCACCCCCGGTTCTTGGGACTGGCCAACGAACGGTCAATTGGTTCGCGACTTTCGAGGCAGCGGCAGTTTACACAAGGGTATTGATATTAGGGGCAAATTGGGAGAGCCTGTCCGTGCTGCCGCTGCTGGCAAAGTTGTTTACGCCGGCGACGGTTTGCGTAGTTACGGCAATCTGGTCATCGTAAAGCACGACGATAAATTCTTATCCGCTTATGCCCACAACCGAAGAATCCTGGTTACGGAGGGTGTAACGGTGGCGCAGGGCCAGCGCATTGCCGAAATGGGTTCAAGCGGCACGGATTCCGTTAAGTTGCACTTCGAAATTCGCTATGACGGAAATCCGGTGGACCCGCTGCAATACCTGCAAGTAAACAGGTAACCGAAACTACTAACGATTTTGAAAATCGGCCGACAACTAGTTCACACGTATAGCAGTGTGAGCGCCTCGTTTCGTTCGGACAGGATTTCGATAGGGCCAACTCATTGGACCGGCAATATAGCGGAAAATGAAGTTCTCGCGACAATAAACCTTCAGGTCAGGGGATCAGGTAATGACAGCTCAAGAGTTTGAATCAATTAGTACTACTGACAATGGCAACGCAAGTTTTACGGCAGAGTTCAGTGCGGAAATCATGGATGACGAGTCCGATGAATCATCCCCTTCTGCGCCCAAAATCGCTGTCCAAGAAGATACTAAAAGCGCAGTTCCCCAAGATACCAAGCACTTGGGTCAAGATGATAATCACCAGCGTAATTTGGATGCGACGCAGCTTTACCTCAACGAAATTGGTTTTTCCCCTCTGCTCAGTGCTGAAGAGGAAGTGTATTTTGCCCGTAAAGCCTTGAAGGGTGAGGAGGCGGCTCGCAAGCGGATGATTGAGAGTAACCTGCGTTTGGTGGTGAAAATTTCTCGCCGTTACGTGAATCGTGGTTTGGCCTTGCTAGATCTGATTGAGGAGGGCAATCTCGGTTTAATTCGCGCGGTGGAAAAGTTTGATCCAGAGAGAGGTTTCCGTTTTTCCACTTATGCCACTTGGTGGATTCGACAAACGATCGAACGCGCCATTATGAACCAAACCCGCACCATCCGCCTGCCGATCCATGTGGTGAAAGAGCTCAATGTGTATCTGCGCGCAGCGCGAGAGTTATCGCAAAAACTTGATCATGAGCCCTCCGCCGAAGAAATTGCGAATTTACTCGACAAACCGGTGGAAGATGTGGAACGCATGTTGGCCTTGAATGAGCGCGTCACATCCATGGACACGCCGATCAGCCCGAGTTCTGAAAAAACCGTTGTCGATACAGTACCCGATCAGCAGGTGTCAGACCCAGTAGAATTGTTGCAAGACAGCGATTTGAGTTCGAGCCTCAATGATTGGCTCGACGAACTCAGCGAAAAGCAGCGCGAAGTTGTGGCGCGTCGCTTTGGCCTTCGGGGCCATGAAACTAGCACCTTGGAAGAAGTGGGTAGAGAGATTGGTTTAACTCGCGAGCGGGTTAGACAGATTCAAGTCGAGGCTTTGCGGCGACTACGGGACATACTCGAGAAGCAGGGCCTCGACGCAACGTCGTTATTTGGCGCTGTGTAACATAGGTCGAGGGTTTTGGCGTGACTTGTCGATGTATTCGCGGTTTAGCTTAAGTATTCAAAAAAGTCGCAATTGATGCGGCTTTTTTGTCTTTGATGCAAGCGATAAGATGGCCGCTTTCCGCCACAGCATCGCACCGCAATCAATTATCACCGCAATCAATTAGCGCCGCGAAGGTCATGTAAGTTCTTTGTCCACACACTGCGCGGCTTTCAAAGTGGCAGGTGTAGCCGCAATCGGTTTTTTTCGACTTCATATAAGAGCCACTTATTTTCGTCGTAAAAAATCCCAGCGCAACGCTGTAAATACCGCTCTAAAAGTTTGTGAATCCGGGAGGTTTGCGAAGTTAGGGTTGGGTTAATCGGGTCGCGTCTTGGCTACTCTACGGAATATGCTGGGGCAGTACAGCATCTGCTGGATTTTCCCATGGGCAGGAAGCCAAAACGTGCGGGCCACGCAGTGGCGGGCCTACAGCCAGTTGCCTGTGAATCTTTGGTCAGCGTTCTAGATGCTGCAACTTACCCTCAACGCCGTCCCATTCACTGGCATCTTCCGGGGCTGGTTTTTGTTCCGTAATATTGGGCCAAACTTCGGCGAGTTCGGCATTGAGCTCTAAGAAGGCCTCTTGGTTTGCGGGCAATTCATCTTCAGAGAAAATGGCATCCACCGGGCATTCCGGCTCGCACAGGGCGCAATCGATACACTCATCGGGGTGTATGACAAGAAAATTTGGCCCTTCGTAAAAACAATCCACTGGACAAACTTCGACACAATCTGTGTGTTTGCACTTAATACAATTTTCACCAACTACGAAAGTCATTCTTTCACTTACCTTTTTGCCTGCCTTTTTCAAGGGCGCCATTCTATCAGGATCAGCTATAAGCCGGAACACTGTATGGCTGTTCTTTAGCGGTTTTTAATGGAATTTTTTTCTTTATCCACCTGTGCCGCCATGCAGCAGTGAGCCAATACGCTTAAACTATAGACAATAATTCGAACCTGCCAACACAGTGCATTTTACAGTTATCTATCCGTAATGTTTGAGTTTTAGTGGGTGGGAAAGCGCCAAGTTTGCTCTTGGCAAGGCGCCATAACGCGTATAGGGAATCTATACCAGTTAAATAAATCCCCTGAATGGCAGCGGCGGGGTTTAAGGTAGCGAAATCAGAGAGAGTGTTTCACTTTTTCGGGCAAGTTAGCATTTACCCCACCAGTGAAGTCACAAAAATGAAAACACTCATTGATTTCGGTGCATTAGGCGCGCGCAGCGGATTCAACGGGTTTTTTAGGTTTGCTGACGACAACATGTAAGGTGGTCCAGGTACGTGCTCGCAAGGCCTAAAACTGAATCGCTACCGTTATAGCATGGCTTTTAGCTCATAAATCAGCGCTAGCGCTTGTCGCGGGCTCAGTTCATCGGGAACCAGGGCTTTTAACTTTTCTTCCACCTCGCTAGGTTGAGCACTGCTGAATAGATCTGCTTGAAATTGGGCTTCAGGTGCAGCCACTGGCGCTGCCTGACTCAAACGACCGCGCTCCAGGTTTTGCAATTGGTGCTTCGCATTGTTTAATACCTCACTCGGCACGCCGGCGAGTTTGGCCACTTGGATACCGTAACTTTTATTGGCTGGCCCCGTTTGAATGTTGTGCAGAAAGACGATGTTGTCGTGGTGTTCGGTTGCATCGAGATGTACGTTGTTGACACAGTCTAGGGTTTCGGCCAAGGAGGTAATTTCGAAGTAATGGGTGGCAAACAAGGTGAGGGGTGTTTTTTTCTTCGATAAATGCTCGACACTGGCCCACGCAAGCGATAAGCCATCGTAAGTGCTGGTGCCGCGACCGATCTCGTCCATCAGCACCAAGCTTTGCTCGCTGGCGTTGTTCAAGATGTTGGCGGTCTCGGTCATTTCTACCATAAATGTGGAGCGGCCCCCGGCGAGATCATCGGAGGAACCGATACGGGTAAAGATTCGATCCACCAGCCCCACTGTGCAGGCTGAGGCGGGCACAAAACTGCCGATTTGCGCCAGCAGCACTACCAGTGCAGTTTGGCGCATATAGGTGGATTTACCGCCCATGTTGGGTCCGGTAATAATTAACATGCTCTGTTGGCTATCGAGTTTGAGGTCGTTGGGAATAAAAGGGCTGTCCAGCACCTGCTCCACCACGGGGTGACGGCCTGCGCTAATGTAAATGCCTTTTTCTTGGCGCAACTCGGGTTTACAAAAATTCAGTGATGCGGCGCGTTCGGCTAAGCTGCACAGCACATCCAACTCGGAAATACCGGCAGCGGCTTGCTGCAAGGGTTGCAACTGTTGCGCTATTTGCTGCACCAGCTGCTCATAGAGCAGCTTTTCTCGTGCCAGCGCGCGACTTTTTGCCGACAGGGCTTTGTCTTCAAATGTTTTGAGTTCTGGGGTAATAAAACGCTCGGCATTTTTTAGGGTTTGGCGGCGAATGTATTCTGCTGGTGCCTGGGCTGCCTGGGCTTTGCTTATTTCAATAAAATAGCCATGCACCCGGTTGTAACCCACTTTTAGAGTGCCAATGCCGGTTTTTGCGCGTTCTTGCTGTTCCAATTTCACTAAAAAATCGCCGGCATGAGTGCTGATATTACGCAGTTCGTCCAGCTCGCTATCGTAGTCTGCGGCAATCACACCGCCCTCGCGAATGACTACCGGTGGGTTTTCAGTGATTGCTCGCTGCAGTAAGTTAAGCAAATCAGGGAACTCGGAAATACTGCTAGCAAGGCTTTGCAAATGGCTACAGTGTTTCTCGCTGAGCAGAGATTGAATGGGCGGAAATTCTGCCAGTGAGCTGCACAGGCGCGATAGGTCTCGCGGCCTGGCCGAATTTAGCGCAACCCGCCCAAGAATACGCTCCAGATCTCCAATATGTTTTAGATGCTCGGCGATAAGCTCGAAACTGTAATTCTGCTGTAGGTTGGCTATGGCCGCTTGCCGCGATTGCAGCAGCGTAATATCGCGCAGTGGATTGTTGAGCCAGCGTCGCAGCAGCCGGCTGCCCATAGCGGTTGCTGCGGTGTTTAATACGTTAAATAACGTGTTTTCTTCGCCGCCATTTAAGTTTTGGTCGAGTTCCAGATTGCGGCGCGTCGCCGCATCTAAGATGACCGTTTGCTCCGGCCGTTCTGCGGTGAGCGCAGTGATGTGGATCAGCTCAGATTTCTGGGTTTCTTTGGCGTAGAGCATCAGGCACGCGGCGGCGCCGATGGCGGCAGTGAGGTGCTGGCAGCCGAAGCCGCTCAAGTCTTTGGTTTGAAAATGCTCGCTCAGTAGGCGCCGCCCCGCTTCAATGTCAAACTCCCAGTCGGGGCGGGTTCGGTGGCCGGCACAGCGGCCGATGGATTCAGGCAGCGCGACCAGTTCCGGTGTAAGCAGCTCGGCGGGTTTCAGGCGTTCCAGCTCGGCGGCCAAGGCTTCCGGTCCACTTACTTCCACTGCCGTAAAGCGGCCGCTGCCGATATCCAGGGTGGCAATGCCCACCTGCTCTTGTTGCAGCAGCACGCTGCACAGTAGGTTGTCCCTTGCAGCGTCCATCAGCGCCTCGTCACTCACCGTGCCGGGGGTTACGATACGGGCCACCTTGCGCTCCACCGGCCCTTTACTGGTCGCGGGGTCGCCCACCTGCTCGCAAATAGCCACCGACACGCCGAGCTTAACCAGTTTGGCCAAATAATTTTCCGCTGCGTGAAAGGGAACCCCGGCCATGGGAATAGGTTCGCCGCCGGACTTACCGCGCGCGGTGAGGGTCACGTCAAGTAATTTTGCGGCTTTTTTTGCGTCGTCAAAAAACAGCTCGTAAAAATCTCCCATGCGATAGAAAAGTAGTTCGTTGGGATGCTCCGCCTTAATTCTGAGGTATTGCTGCATCATCGGTGTATGCGTGGTCTTGCCCTTAACCATTTGATTCATTTGAGTTTTATCTTGTGGTTGATAATTTCGTGAGTATTTTACTCAAACTGGCCATCAGACCCAAATAGGCGGCTGAATTAAATAGGTTAAACGGCCTTTGACTACCAATTTTGGTGATTGGGCAGGGAGCGCTGCGAGTTAAGTGGCGGCTGCAGAAGCGGGGGCTTTTGCTAAACCGAGGGAGTGACTTTGAGGCGAGCCTGAAGCAGCGGCTAGTTAGTTGCCGCTGGCAGAAACACTATCAGGAATAAAGGCAATGGGGCATGGGCAAGAGGGCAATACTTTCGGAATTGTAGCACTGAGCCCTCTTCCTTGAGGGCGCGGTAATTCTGCGTTGGGGGGCTATGGTTTAGCCAATTGTTTTTTATCATCGTTGCGGTTTTGATGGTTGAGGCGGCGCAACTCGAATGGGGGCTTACCTTCAGCTTGCGTTGGGCTGCTCGACGTGGAGGCAACACTAGTGAACCCGGCCAAAATACTGGCGACAAAATCCACAGTTACGGGGTTTTCGCCGTCGGTAACAATCTCGGTGGATTCGTTGGGTGAGGGGAAGGAGCCGCAACCTTCCCCCGCCTGACAAACAAAGCCGTCGTTATCGATATCGGTGCCGGCAAACACCAGGTAATTTCCTGCGGGTACGCTGTCAAACTGGTAGCTGACGGAACCGTCATCATTTTTTGTGCCTTCCACCGTTGTGACTACGGTATTGTCTCCCTCATCGTTGCGCTGCAATAAAAGTACATACATCTGGCTCAAGTTGCCAGAGGTATCAATGGTGTCGCCCACGCGCATGGATAACTGCAGGCGCAATGGGGCGGCCGTATCGAAATTGAAGGTTACCGTTGCGATGTAAATGCTGTCGACTAAATCGCTGCGATCTGCAGTGATTGTATAGCTGCCAATCCCCTTATCGTTGACTTCCGCGGCTGCGATGCTTAGCCAGTCAACATCCGATTCGAAAGCGGTAACACTGGGATCGCCGCCACCGCGGTTACTGATGCTGAAGGTTGCGCTGCTGTCGCTGCCTAGGCTGACAACCGATGGCGTGGCGACAAGCGAGGGTGGTGCTTCGGGGGGCTCGCCGCCGGAATCGAGGCGCTGGGCTTCTTGGACTGCCTTCAAGGCATCGGCTATGCCGTAGCCGAAGATATTATCTCTTCCCGGTTCGCCGGCATCTTGAGTGAGAAAACCGGCTTGCAAGGAGGCCCGCACATCCTCAGCGGTGAGTGCGGGGTAGACCGCTTTCATCAGGGCAAACAAACCGGCAACATGGGGTGCCGCCATAGAGGTGCCCTGATAGAAAGCTAGCGACGACTCAAGTGTTTCATCGCTGTTCACACTGGCGACTAAGCTGAGAATCCCATCTGGGCGTCCATCGCCGGTTAAATCGGCGCTGTTATTGCCGCCGGGGGCGGCAATATCGATCTCTGAACCGAAGTTGGAGTAAGGTGCGCGATTATTTGCCGCATCAACCGCTGCCACAGAAATTACACCCTCGTAAGAGGCCGGGTAAAAAAGTCGCGAAGTGTTGGAGTTTCCAGCGGCGGCCACGACAATCGTGCCCTGCTCGGCGATTTGGCTGTAGAGTTCAGCCTCGGCGCTGGAAAACCCCTCTCCGCCCAAACTTAAATTAATAATATCGGCAGCTTGTTCGGGCACCGTGCCACTGTCATTCACAAGCCCCGCAGCATAGCGCAATGCTTGTTGGATATCATAGGAGGTGCCTCCACCAATACCCAAAGCGCGCAGTGGCATAATCTTGGCGCCCCAGGATACACCGGCAATGCCAATGTCGTTGTCGCTCTCGGCGGCGATAGTGCCGGCAACGTGAGTGCCGTGCCAAGAGCTTGCACTCAGGGTTTCTGAATCACCGGGGTCATCAGGATCGTTATCGATTCCGTCGCCGTCTCCAGAAATCTCGACGGAGCTAATAAAATCGTAGCCCTGCACCAAATTATCGTCGATCTCTGCATGGGCTAAAAACACGCCGGTGTCGATCACCGCCACAATCACATTGCCGTTTGCCGGTTGGCCTATACTGATGTCCCAAGCCTGTGGCAAATTCATCGCGGTGTAGTGCCATTGAGTTTCAAAAAAATTGTCGTTGGGTTGTCTTAGTGTCTGGCGAATGTAATTCGGTTCCGCATATTCGGTGCCCGCTTGTAATCGTATCTGTTTTATTTTTCTGAGGGTCTCGAGTTTTTGCTCGCTAATTTTCGCTGCATCGCTGAGCGCAATTTGCACGCCGAGCGAGGATTGTTTTACCGGCTCAACCGGCCAGGTGGCCAATACCGGGCGATCGCTTTGCGAGTGGGAAAGTTGGCTTTGCTGGGGCAATAAATTTGAGCTTTTCGCCAGCGACTGTGATTGCACTTGTGTTTTGATAATCGCTTGCCCAGGCACAAAGTCCAAGCTTTTTTGGTAACCGCTTAGCTCGGTGCTCTGGTCGATAATCCGAATGACATATTTCGAACTTCCCGCAAAGGCGAAAGCCCGAATATAGTAAAGTCCGTCTTCCTGCGCCTCCACTTGCTCAAATTCGCCCACTTCGATGGAAGCCGCAACAGCCTCAGCATTTTCGTCGTAGAGCTCTAAGTCCAAATCTCCCGAGAGAGTGGTTCCATTAGCAAATGGGCTGTAATCGATTACTTGCATTTGTACCACTTGGCCTTCCTGTAGCGTTACCGCGTAGTAATCAGACACATCTGGCGTGGTGTTGAGCTGGTCTGAACGGTTACCGGTACCTTGCAAGGTGAGGAAGCCCTGAACCGATGAGCGGTTATTTATTCTTTGCGCGCTGCTAATGGCTGAATTCGAAAGCAAAGTATTGTTTGGGTCGTTATTGTCAGAGTCGCTCAGCACATTGGCGGCAATGGACACTGTGCCACTGACGCTCGAAACGGGTCCGGGGGGGGCAGAGGGTTCTGGTGGAGCAGGTTCTGCCGTGGGGACAGTTGTTGGTGGCGGTGATATCGGGTTGTTACCGGAATCGTTGTCGACATTGGAGTCGCTGCCACAGGCGACAATGTTAAAAGCCGCCAGGCCCAGGAACACTAACTTGTACAAGCTTGGCATTTTTGTTTCCCCCTCAGGAAAAGTGTGAGCGAAATGCTCTTAACTCGTATAACTCGTACTTGTGGTGAACCCATAGCTTATTTAAATTCCGCTTCACCTGTTGCACACGTTTATACAATTTATCTCTCTTAGGGTTCTGTGATGAGTTTGTTTTTTTTAAAAAAACCATGATATAACCATAGGGAATGGAAATAACTGGTTAACGATTTGAGTTTTAAGCAAAAATTCATCACAATTGGCTCAATGAAAAATTATCAACTCACTGAACAACAGCAAGCTTTACAAGCCGCGCACCCAGAAGCAAAAAAAGGTGGCCGGGCTTCCGATGCCTACAAAATTAATAGTCGCTATGCAGGCGAACTTTCTTCCCTGAT
>JAHQVY010000260.1 GCA_019634095.1 Cellvibrionaceae bacterium | reverse complement strand
AGCGTTTTTTCAATTTTGCGGCTGCAGCCGTAGAGTGACTACGAATTTGCCTCAAAAGTTAAAAAATTCACTCTAATTTCAGCCCCTTGAGCGCCCTCGCTACGATCCAACTGATTTATTTAGGATTATATTTTGGTCGCTTTTTTAAATTCAGATATTATTGGGGTGCGACTCGTGAGATAATAAACGTGGTGTTGTTTATTTGCTGTTTATGTTAAACATACCTGTAGCGTATGAGATTTGGGTGTAGGGGTGCGTTATTTTTTTTCTTGGCACGACAGTACTCAAAAAGATGTGAGGTATTCCTACAGCGCAATAGCCATTTTCTTCAGAGCACAGCAACAGCGCTTAGGGCGTGATTGCAAGGTCTGTAATTTAATCGCTGAAGATATAGCATGCATTTTGTAATGCTAATTCAATATAACTCTAAGGGTAACGCTGGCCCTGCTGGCTATTAACTCAAGTTTCAAAAGCTAAAAAAGCCTAGCTTTAAATAAATATAAAAAAATTATCCGATACTTTAACCCTTTAAAGGTGAATTATGTTTGCGAATAACTATAACGTCTTAAGTGGTGTGGTCGCGCTCGGCCTGCTTGCCGCTGCGGGTGGTGCCTCTGCGCTCACCTGTTCTGTCTCTAGCGATGACTGGGCCGACGGCTACGTTGCCAATTTTACGGTGACCAACGATGGCCTTGCAGCCATTAGTAGCTGGGAGGTAACTTTAAGTTTTAGTCAGGCCCCGAATGTAACCGGTTCATGGGGTGCCGATATCAGCGGTAGCGGCAACAGCCTTACGGCCTCCAATTTCAGTTATAACGGAAATCTTGCCCTTGGCGAAAGTACCACTTTCGGCGTGCAAGGTACGCACAGTGGTGCTTTCCAGGCGCCGATCTGCTCCGCTGGGGACCCGACGCCTACGCCTAGTTCGACGCCCACTCCAGTGCCATCCCCCACGCCGAGTGCGGTGCCGACGCCACCACCAGCCAGCTCAAACAGTATTGCGTTGGAGTTGGAAGGCTTTGCTAATCAAGGTAGCTTTTCCCCCTTCGCGGTTCGAAACGATGCCAATGCCTCCGGTGGGCAATATGTGGTGTGGCCCGACAATGGTAATCAAAGCAATTCCACTCCATCCGATAGCGCCGCGGGACAAATAGCGGTGGGTTTTAATTTATCGCAAGCCACCAGCGTTGCGGTAAATCTGGCGCTAAACTTACCCAATGCGAGCGACGACTCTTTCCACTATCGAATGGATAGTGGTACTTGGAGCACGCAAAACGACCAAACGACTAACGGCTGGGAAAGCTTAGCGCTGGGCAGTTACAGCTTGGAGGCGGGCGATCATACCTTTACCCTGCAGCGCCGCGAAGATGGCGCGCAATTAGATCGCGTTACCCTGACAGCAGCGGCAGGCGAGATTAGCGCAATCGGAGTTACACCGGTGACCCCCACTCCGACAGTCGCGCCAACGGTCACACCGACACCCGGTGCAGAAAATCTGGTTATCGCCATTAATGCTGGCGGCGGCTCGGTGTCCTTGAATGGGGTCGATTACAGCGCGGATCAGCTATTCAGCGGTGGCAGTGTCAGTGCCACCGACGACGACATTGCCGGTGTGGCTGAAGATGCGCTTTATCAAACGGAACGCTATGGCAGCTATAGCTACAACATTCCTGTTAGCAACGCCACTTACTCGACAACCTTGCATTTTGCGGAGATTTTTCACACCGAAGCAGGCGCTCGCTCGTTTAACGTGTACGTTGAAGGCCAGCAAGTGCTGTCGAATGTCGATTTGTACAGCCTTGCCGGCCACGACGGTGTTTACAGCTATGCGGTAAATAACCTGAATGTGAGTGACGGCGCCTTAAATATTCGTTTGGAAACTGTGGTAGACAATGCGCAATTGAGCGGCCTCGCGGTGTCCTCTTCCGATGGCGGTAGTTTTATTGCTCCCACACCAACACCAACACCGACGCCGGTGCCGGGTTCAACCAGCAAGTGGCGCATTATTAACACCACAGATATGGGAGCCGACCCCGATGACGAGCAGTCTTTGGTGCGGCAGTTAGTGATGGCCAATGAGTTCGACCTGGAAGGTATTATTACCTCGACCGGGTGTTGGAAAAAATCGCAGAGCAACACCTCGATGGTCGACGGTATTCTGGACGCCTACGAGCAGGCCTACCCCAACTTGAGTTTGCATGCAGAGGGTTTCCCGAGCCCCGCGTATCTGCGTTCGATTAATGTGCTGGGGCAACGCGGCTACGCCATGAATGATGTGGGCTCGGGCCGCGATAGCGCCGGGTCGAACTTGATTATTAGCGCGGTTGATAAAGATGATCCGCGGCCGGTTTGGGCCACCTGTTGGGGCGGCTGCAACACCATTGCGCAAGCCCTGTGGCGGGTGAGGAACGATCGCTCCGCCGGCGAGCTCAACAGCTTTATTAGCAAGCTGCGGGTATTTGATATTCTGGGGCAGGGCGAAGCCGGCAACTGGATTGCGCAAACCTTTCCCGACTTGCTCTATATCCGCGCCACCAGCGTTTACGGCGGCTGGGCGCCCAACGACAGCATGATTGATGAAATCCAAACCCACGGTGCACTGGGCGCGGCTTACCCGGATCGACGCTACGCAACCGAAGGCGATACACCGGCCTTTATGCATTTGGCGCAGCCGGCATTAAACGATCCAGACGCAGTGGATCAAGGTGGCTGGGGCGGCCGTTTTAATACCAGCGAAACCGCCAATATCGGCGGCATGGACTGTATGAATAGTGGCGCTTATAACACCCACTATATGCGCGGCAATACCTCGGAAGGCTCGGCGGCTATTTCAAAATGGAAAAGCGGCTACGACAACGACTTTCTAGCGCGCTTAGACTGGGCGGTAAACAGCAGTTACAGCAATGCCAACCACCATCCAGAAATTGTTATTAACAGCAATTCCGCCGAAGCCGTGATGTATTTAAATGCATCGCCTGGGGCGAGTGTTTCGCTCAATGCCAGCGGCTCCAGCGACCCCGATGGCGACAGCTTGAGCTATAACTGGTCTTATTACAGCGAGCCGAGTTCCTACAGCGGTTCGGTATCTATTAATAACAGCAGTTCGGCCAGCGCGTCAGTGAATATTCCCGCTAACGCCGGAGGCAGGCGGATCCATATTATTTTAACCCTGCGCGATAACGGTTCTCCCAACTTATACGCCTATCGACGGGTGGTTATTAATGTGCAATAAGGATGTGGGATAAGAACCTGCAATAAGAGCGCGCAATAAGAACGCGCAATAAGAACCTGCTCTAAAACGTGCCCGCCGAATGTGCGGGCCGCTTTGCGGCGCCCCTGCCCAAGGAGATGTAAGAGGTTTAAGCGGAGCGATTCTGGGCCAAAAAATTATCCTAAATTAATCAGTTGGATCTACTGCGGCGTTGGGCTTAATACTGGCCCCGCGCTTCAATTTTTTTGTTGAGATTTTCCATCAATTGTTCGAATTCCGTTTTGGTGTAGTTTTCAAGCAGCGTGTACTGATCGAAGGGATAGCTGCTGTGGTCCATATGGGGCTTTACGTCACCTAAAAACTCCTCCATATACTGTTTTGCATATTGCTCCAAAAGCGCTACTTGTTGTTCTTTTTGTTGCTGGCTCAAGGGGAAGTCCATATCAAAACCCATGGCCTCCAACTGAGCCTCAAACTGCTGTTTTCGCTTCAGCTTGGCCAATAATACGTGCTCCTGTTGTGCCGGCTCCAGCGGGAACAAACTGGTAATGCCTCGCGTGAAATGGCTAAATTCTTTTTGCTCGTGGTCGGACTCTTTTAGCAGGGCGTAGCGCTCTTGCTGTTGCTCGTCCAGTAAATCGGAAATGGCCTGATCGACTTGTTCTATTTCATAGGTAATATCGGCAATATCGGTGGCGCTAAGGCCCAGCTCTTCGCCAAATTCTTGCGCATCAATAAGGTTCAGTGCGAGCTGTTCCCGTTGTATTAACAGTTCTAAAAGTTGTTGTAGCTCTTGCTCACTGAGGTTTAATGTGCTTAAAAGAAAGCGGTATTTCCTCTTTACAATATCCTGTACCGATTCGGAGAAGCTAGGCAATGCCGGTTGGTCTTTAAGGTGCTCTGGTATCGCATTTTCCGCCTGGGCTGGCGCTTTACGGCTCGCGGTATCTGTTTTAGACGGCTTTTTCGCGGGAGGGGGCGTAGCTTGTGTGACTACCTGGTTTGCTGTTGTTTGTGCCGGCTCTTTTAAAAGTTGGTTGGCTCGCAGCTCACACTGCTGGCTAGAGGCATTTATTTCGCGCTGCAAGCTCTTATTCTGAATATAGGCGTAGGCGGTACTTATTAAAAAAACGCCGCTCGCGGTGGATAAAATTTTGATTTGGGTTGATAGTTTCATGGGCTTATAGTGGACGTTGTTTGATTAATTCGTAGCGGTAATAATCCAGTGGATCGTTTAAAACCAGTTCAATCTCGTCTTCTATGTTGTAAAGTTTATCTTCGATTTCTGGCAAATTCGGCTGTTCTTGTTGTTCAGCCACCACCAGCTGCCGCGAAAGCCGTTCGCGAAGCAGCAATAACTTTTTTAGACGCTCTTTTTCGTCGTCGTCTATTTGAGCGGTAAGGATAATAAATTCATATTTATGATTAACCGCCTGCATTCGATGACTGTGGGAGGCCAGTAATTCTATGTCCGTTTCCGGTGGCGGGTTTTCAACTTCGGGACTGGGCGATGCGCTGGTTTGCGCTTGCTTCACCGTCGGTGTTTGGCGCGCTTGCGTTGTGGAAGGCGGCGTATTTTGCTGTTTTAGCGCCAGTTTTTGTAGCCATTGATCGCAGAGGTTTTTTTTGTCGGCAATATCTAGTCGCAGCGCTAGGTTTTCTTTGCGAATAAAGAAATTGGCTGCCACGAGTATCATTAGGCAAGCGATTAATACTGTGCGAATGTTCATAAGCTTTATTCATTGTTTGCTGTGCACTATTGGCAAGTAGCAAATAGTAAATAGTAAATAGCAATGTGTGCAAATGGGCTTGCCGTTTTGGCTCGATCTAAGCCCCGCTGCGAGTATTGCCCTTACACGCGGGTATTCGCTTCCCGGTATGCACCGGTTTAAACCTCTGGGGATGCTTGTTTCCCAACAGCTAGTAAGTGCCAGCCCCGCGTGGCTTGCAGGGCCATAGCGAAGGTTTTTTGGCTGCGAAACCTGCAAGCTAAAAGCAGCGGCAACCCTATTATGCATGTGTTGCTAATGGTGCTAATAACGGTGTTTCACTTCGTTTTTGAATTCAAGTTGCCAAATAGTGGGTTAAAAGTAAAAAACTAGCGACCTTTGTAACCGGGCGCTAGTGAGTGGGTTGTTGCTTGGGTCTAGCGGCATGTCCCTATGCCATGATTAATTATTAGGCAGCAAGTGCCGGGTTAATCGGACCCTTCTTATTATCCTAAATTAATCAGTTGAATCTACTGCGGACGCCCAATGAACTGAAATTAAAGCGGTTTTTCAATTTTGCGGCTGCACCGAGTTTGCTCCCAGCAAACTTACGGAAATACACTACATCCCTGTAGATAACCCGTAGAGTGACTACGAATTTGCCTCAAAAGTTAAAAAATTCACTCTCATTTCAGCCCCTTGAACGCCCTCGCTACGATCCAACTGATTTATTTAGGATTATTAGTGTGATGGTTAATTACTGATATTCGAAGAGGTGCAACTTCTCCATTTCCCAATACAGGTTGACCCAGCATTTTGTAAGCGGCTATTGGTGATGCGCGCGGTACTATTGGGGCTATCGGAGCGGAAAACACCCTCTTTCATATTAGAGATAAAGCAGTTGTCCACTTCGATATGTAAGGGGAATGTTGAGCCACCATTTTGACGCAAGAATTTACCGGCATTATCCACCCGGCAGTCGCTGACCACCCACTTGCCATCGTCGTTGGCCTGCAGGAACTTGTCGGCAGAGTCGTAGCCTTCAAGGCGCCTTGCGGTTACCGTAGCGCCATTGGTTGGATCTTTAATTGTCATTGCATCTTCACCGACATCTGACCAGTGAATATTTTCGACATCGCCGCCGTTTCTGGTGTGAATACCGTCGGCGCCATTGTTGCCAATGTAAACATTGCGAATTAAGCCTGGGCCAACACGGAACACGGGGTCTTGACCTTCATCCTGACTGCCATCTCCCAAATTACCGGTGCCGTTGTAGGTGTTGCAACCGCCGTCGAGGGTGCCGCCATCTTCCACTCGGATAGTTGAACTCACGTTTGTGGTATTGCCGCCGTTGCAGCTAGAGCCTCTGCCGCCGCTGGAGGATGAGCCACCACTGGAGGATGAGCCACCACCACTGCTACTGGAACTGCTTGTGCTAGAAGAAGAGTTTGAGGAGCTTGAGGAGCTGGAGCTGGAAGAACCGCTCCCGGAAAACGAACAGTAGCGAGGATTTCTTACATTGATGGATGGAAACAGCGAGCCATTGCAAGTAATAGGGCCGGACAAGGTCGCGTAGACAAATTGATCGGATTTACCGTAAGCCACTGTGCGCGTGCCGGTGAAACTACACGTTTGCCCTTCTTTTGCACACTTGGTGTAGCCGTCGGGATAGTCTTTCGCCGCGAAAGACAGCGACGCCGCAAAAGCCGCCGATAGGGCCATGGTTATCTTAAAACATGATTTAAAATGCATATCTGCACCTCTTTATTGTAGGTATATGAGTGGGTTGTTAATTTATTTTTGGCAAATTACCAAAATAGCGAACGATTTTGCAATAGAGCAAACCAGCAAGAGTAGAGTCGAAATCCTGCAGGGCTCAGCGCTTACACACCTTATTGTCTTTTTTGTACTGTGTAATTTTGCCAGATCAATCTTAGTGCAAATTGGTTAGTGTGCATAGGCGTTATTGGTTGACCAACCAGGGAGGCGGCCTTATATTTCGAGTATTTCACTGTTTTTATAACTTTCAGTTATTAATTTCCTCGTTTTCTCCCTGTTTGGGTGCAGGGGTAAATGTAAAGTGGAATGAGCCTCTCTGTATTAGTCAAGCTAATCCCTGCAGGAATTTAGCAAGATATATTTAATTATATACCTGTTACTGGGTCTAATTTTTAACGCTTTGGTCAAGATCTGGGTGTGATGCAGCTCTCCCTCTCGCGAGAGCTTGGGCTTTTGAATCTGTGGCTCGTTAGAGCAATTTAGTCTAAGAAGGGCAGGGCCTCAATAATTGCCCTGGCGGCGGCTTGGAAAAGCGGGGTCGGGTTTCAACACGTTGTGCCTAGATCTGGGCCATCTATTTCTGTTAAGCCAATTTTTTGGGTTTACCATTTTTTTGGTCATTCCTTTTTATCTTTCTATCGCGTTCGTTGCCGATCAATTTGTCATACTGTTTTTGTGACAATAGCTATATATCGTCGCTGTCTTGGTTGACCAAATGTTTTCCTTTGAGGGACAGGCACCCTGGGGTCCTTAAAGGTATTTGAGGGGGGTATTTGAGGGGTATCTGAGGGACAGGCACACCTAGGAGGGCACCCGCAGGAAATGACTGGCTATTACTTCTTCTTGTTGGAAACCCCCATCCCTGGAGGCCCAGCATTTTTCGGCAATTATCCTAAATAAATCAGTTGGATCGTAGCGAGGGCGTTCAAGGGGCTGAAATTAGAGTGAATTT
>JAHQVY010000032.1 GCA_019634095.1 Cellvibrionaceae bacterium | reverse complement strand
TATTTGCTGGCTTTGCACAATCGGCATTATTTCTGGGCCTATACGTACTTCGGCCCCCAGTTTTAATTCAATGGCAATACCGGCCTGTTTTACTTGTTGCTTAAATTGTATAAAACGCTGGGTTAAATTACCTAAGCTGTTATTAAAGCGGCCAATATGAATGTGCGGCGTAAGTACTTGGGTAGCTACGCCATCGGCTTGCGCCAGTCTCAGCATTTCCAGGGCCTGGCTTAAATCGCTGGCGCCGTCGTCTACGCCGGGTAGTATATGGCTGTGCATATCTATCATGCGGCCACCGCCTGCTTTTGCGCTTTTTTGCCGCGGGTCTTGTCTAGCTGCGGGTCGCTTGCGCCATAACCGTAGTAGGCTTCGCTGTAATGCTCGCCGTAGTCGCTCATGCGCTGGGGTTCGGCTTGGGTAAGTACGCAACCGGTAATGTTTACGCCGTTTTTGGTTAGGCGGTTTACCGCCTCTTTGGCCACTTTATGGCTGGTTTCTTCGGCTTTAACCGCCATTATTACCGCATCGCTTAGGTTGCCTAGTACTGCGGCATCGCTTACCGGCAGAATCGGCGGGCTGTCGATAACAATATATTTAAACTGTTCTTTAAGCTGTTTTAACAGTAGCAGAAATTGCTGGGAGCTTAACAAGTGCAGCGGGTTGGGTGGGGTAGTGCCACAGGGCAGTATATATAAATTCGTGTTTTTAACCATGGTGCTTAGGGCATCGTTAAGCTTTACTTGTCCGGCCACTACATCGCATAAGCCCACGGGTTTGCGAATGTTCATATACTTGGCAATACTCGGTTTGCGCAGGTCGGCTTCCAGCAATAATGTACTGCCCATTTGGCTAAGCGCCGCCGCCAAATTAATTGCCAGGGTACTTTTCCCTTCGCTGCTTTTAGAAGAGGTAATTAATATGCTTTGCAATGGGGTATTCATATGCGAAAGCAGCAAGCCGGTGCGAATGGTGTTAATGCTCTCGGCAAAGGTGGAGCGGGTATCGTTAAAGTACTGCGCTTCGGGCTTGCCCGCATCGGCGGGGTTGCTAATTTGTTGGGTAAGGCCCAGGTAGGGTGTTTGCAGCTTTTCTTCCAGGGCTTCGGGGGTTTTAAATGTGGTATCTAGGGCTTCGCGTAAAAAGGCTAAGCCTACGCCGCTGGCCAGGCCAATAAACACCGCTAACAGAAAATACAGTTTTTTATTGGGTTTAAAGGGGGCGTTGGGCAGGGTGGCGGTATCGATAATTCGAATATTCGAGGCATCGTAGCTGCCAGAAACATCGTATTCTTTAATGCGGTTTAACAGCGTTTCGTACAATTGGCGGTTATTTTCCACTTCGCGCTCTAAGCTGTTTAGGGTGAAATGTTCGTTTTGCACTGCGGATAATTCGCTTTTTTGTTGCTCAATGAGGGTTTTAATGTTTCTTACTTGCACCGCAGCGGCGCGGTATTCTTCGCCGATACTTTCGGCAATTTTACCTACTTCGCGCTGTAAATTGCTTTCTGCACTGGCCAGGTCGGAACGGGCGGCAATCATTTTGGGGTGTTTTTCGCCGTAGCGTTCCCAAAGCTCTTCCACTTTGCGGCGCAGGCGGGCTTCTTCGCGAATCATATCTTGAATAATTTTGCTGTTAAGCACTTCGCTTAGGGAATTGTAGTTGCCCGCTTGGCTCTTAAGGGCTTGGGCTTTGGAATAGCGTATGCCGGCTTCGCTAAAGTGGGTTTGCGCGCGCACTAATTCGTTATTTAGGGCTTGTAACTGGGTGTTGGCAATGCGTTGTTGTTGGCTAGTTTCCACTAAACCGGTTTTTTGGCGGTAGCTTTGCAGTTCGCTTTCCGAAGCTTCCAGTTTGGCTTTTACGCTGCTGAGTTGGCCCTCTAAATAGCTAGCTTCTTTTTGATTGTCCCCTAGGCGAGAGGCCAGGCCCTGTTGAATATACACATCGGCAACCGCGTTAACAATAGCGGTAGCTTCTTGGGCATCGGGCGATTCATAACTAATGGTAATAATTTGGCTCTGTTTGCCGCCTTGTACCTGCAGGTTAGCGCGAATGGCGTTGGCCAGTTGAATACGCAGTTGGGCATCGCTGGTTGGGGCGGTTTGCTGCGTGGTGGGCTGGGCCGTGGGCAGCCAGCTTTTAAGGGTGCTGCTAATGCTTCCTTGGCTGTCTTGTTTGGCTTGGGCTGCCTTGGCTTTGTGTTTTGCTACCAAGTTAAGTTTATCCACCACGCTTTCGGCTACGTTGCGCGAGCGAATAATTTCGTATTGGGTTTCGTAGAACAATAACACCAGGGCAGAGTTTACATACTGGTAGTTTTCGCGGGGGTCTACGCTGGGTTGGGTGGGGTCGGCTTGAATGGTGGCGGCAGCGCGAAAAATAGGCGTGGCGGCAATGGCCAACAAAGAACCAATAACGGCGCATACTAAGGTTACACTGAGTATGCCCCATTTGTGGCGTACAATGGTGCGCCAATACTGGCTTAAATCGATAATTTCTTCGGTATCTGCGTCGTTGTGTGCTGGTGTTGCCAATGGGGTGGTGTGGTCCGTTGTTGTCACTGCTTTCATGTGTGGTTACCCGCTGCTAAATAAGTTCCTTGTTAACGCTTTTTAATATATACCCGTAGCGATTGAAATTTAGGCATCCTGAGGGCCTCCCTAAGTGCCTTTGGCGGTGTTGCTTAGCCTTAAATAGACCGGCTATTTTGCGTTTTTGCGCCTTGCCAAGAACCGTAATTGACGCATTCCTAACATCTAAATTTTAAACGCTACGCGCCTATGGCAGCCTTAGAAAAAGCTCTGTTTAATGGTAATAATATCGCCGGGGCGAATCGGGTCGCTTAGCGTGGCGTTTTTAACTTTTTTTCGCTTAGCATCTTCGTGTTGTAGGGTTATGCTGTCTTTTGCCGCGCGCTTAGAAAAACCGCCCGCTAGGGTTACGGCTTTGTGCACGGTTAAGCCTTCACGGTAGCTGTAACCGCCGGGGTTGTTTACTTCACCATTAATGTAAAAATAACGGTATTCATCCACGCTAACTGTAATGGCGGGTTTTTTTAAGTAACCTTGTTGAAATAGGCTGCTCAGCTTTTGTTCTACTTGTTGTACGGTTAAACCACTTACTTTTACTTGGCCAATAAGCGGCACCGAAACAGTACCGTTAGTGGAAACGCGCACGTTTTTTAAGCTTAAGTCGGGCTCGTCGTACACAATAATGGAGATTTTATCGTCGGCGGCCAGCTGGTAGTTTTCCAGCAGCGCAGTGCTAGGTTGGCTTAGGAATGGCGTGGAAAGGGTGAGCAGAGCCGGCCAATGGATGGCGCGTTTAGCTTGCAGTTTTGCGGCGTAGTGGGCTAAGCCTATTAAGCCAACTAGTTTTTTTGTGGTTGATACGGACCAAGTCCTTGGAGCGATTAATTTCATTACGGTAATTCTTTTCAAAGGGTTTACATAGTGGGTTGTACTGTTGCTGTTAACACTGGTTTATTTAAGTGGGGGTTAAACCGGCTATTTAATTTGGCTACTTATTGAGATTAGCAACATTCTAGAATTAAAGTCGTTTTGGTTTTGGTTAGAATTTCGTTGGTCGAAAAGCAGTTCGCAGGCTAGGGTTAAGCGGTAGGCTAATTCCCGCTGCAGGCCTACGCCAAATTCATAGCGTTTATCTGTGCGGTCGGCGCTAAAAGAAAATTCTTCTTCGCCCAGGCCAATATTGGCTTTTAAACTGGTGCGGGCGCCGAATTGGTGGCGCAATTTGGCGCGCAGAAATTCGCGAATAAAGCCACCGGTATTAATAATGGCCGATTCGTTGGCACTGCGGCTGGCTCCCAGTTTTACTTCGGTGGCTGCGGTTGGGCGCCATAACATATCTAGGGCCAGGGTTAAGCCGGAAATTTCGCCCAGGCTGGTGTCGTCGTAGCTTTTTTCTTGGTAACCGGCTTTAAACGTACCGGTGGTTTGGGCGGTGCCGCGCCACTCTACGCCCACTAACACGCTGCGGTCGTCATTGCTGGCGTTAAAGCCAAAGCCGCCGCTATTTACGTAGTCGAACATGCCTAGGCTGGTTTCCAGGGTAAGGCGGGTTTTGGGGGCAGCGCGGTAGTAAAAGGCTGCGCTAAGCTGGTTTAGGTCGTAATCTCTAAAGCCCTGATCATTATTGGTATGGCGCCTTTTTACCTGCTCTGCACTCAGCGCTATTTGGCCGGTGCTAACCCTGGTGCCGTAGGTAATTTCTGCCAGTGCGCGGTTATTGCGGTAGCGGTTAAATTCCCCCGCGGCAAAGCTGGTCGCGTTGTTGCTGCCGGCGGCTTCGTGGCGGTCGGTGGTGCTGAGTGTAAATTCGCTGCTTAGGCGGTGGCTGTGGTTAAGCAGGGCGGTGGCAACCGCGTTGTGATCGCTGTAATCGAGTTCGTCTTCGTGCTGAAAGCGGGCTACATCGGCATCCAAGCTTAATTCTAAACGGTGCTTGCTGCGCAGGCCGCTCCATGCCAATTTGGGTTGCAGTAGCAAAAACCGGTCGGATTGTTCCAGTGCGCCCTGGGTGCGGCGCACGTTGTTGTCTTGCCCCAGTTGGGCTTGTGCACTGGCACTTAAGCCGCCCGATTCCGCCGCGCGACTGGTGTTGGCACAGGTAATTAATAGCAGTGTAAAAAATAGCGGTAAGCGGCAGCCGAGCGAAAATTCCATGATCCCTCCCTCCTAAAAATCCCATGTCGAAAACGCCAGGGTTAAACGCTGACGAGGTGCATAAAACCTCCCTATAATACATAAAAATACAAGCAAAGTATGCGTGTTGGCGCCAGACAAGCCTAACCCGTTAGCAAAGCACTAAACAGGTTTATTAGCTATTGCTTAACCAGTTGCTCTGGGGCGGTGCCGTGCTGTGATAAAAATACAGGTGCGCTGGGAAGTCTTGTCTGTACCCTGAGTATAGTCGGCTTTTTGCTGGGTGAATTAGGAATTTAACCGCTTGGTTAACTTGCACGCTATACCCAAAGCGTTTGAGATTTAGGTGTTAGGAGTGCGCCAATTTTTGTTCTTGGCAAGGCGCGACACAATAGCCATTCTATTTAAGGCGGAGCAACACCGCCAAGGGCACTTAGGGGCGTGCTCATGAGGCCTAAATCTCAAGTGTTTTGGGTATAGACTAAACTATTCACAGGTTAGCGGAATTCTAGGGTGTGGCTTGCGGCGCTTTTTCGCCGTTCCACGGGGCTACCCAGAATAGCAGCAGCATGCCGGGAATGGCGCACAGGGCGCAAAGGTAAAAGAAGTTCTCCCAGCCCATGGCTTCCACTAAAAAGCCGGTGGTGGCGTTGGCAAAGGAGCGCGGCAGGGCGGCTACTGCGGTTAGCAACGCCAGTTGCACTGCGGTGTACATACGGTTGGTGCTGCGGGCAATAAACGCCACCGAAGCGGCGGTGCCCAAACCCACCCCAAGGTATTCAAAGGCAATCACCAAGGCCAGCAGCCACAGGCCCTCTTGTATGTGGGCCATAAGCGCATAGCCAAATATGGAAACCACTTGCACCACGCCAAACAGCCACAGTGCGCGGTTAATACCAATTTTTATCATAAGTAGGCCCCCCAAAAAACTGCCAATTACCACGGGCCACAGGGCGGCATTTTTCGCCACTACACCAATTTCGGTAAGGCTAAAGCCCATGTCGATATAAAACGGCGTGGAAAGCGCGGTGGCTAAATTGTCGCCCAGCTTGTAAAGCAGAATAAACGCCAATACCAGCGCTGCTTGGGCAATGCCCTGGCGCTGAAAAAACTCCTTGAAGGGGTGGATAATAGCCTCGCGCCAGTTTTGGGGTTTGTTGCTATAGGGCGGCTCGCTCACGCACAGGGTCATGGCAATGCCCACCAGCATAAACAGTGCGGTAACCGCAAACACATGTTCCCAGGGCAGGTGGTCGGCGAGAATTAATGACAAAGACCCCGGAATTAAACCAGCAAGGCGGTAGGCGTTAACATGCACCGAGTTGCCGAAGCCCAGTTCGGCATCTGGCAGTATTTCGCGGCGGTAGGCGTCTATCACAATATCTTGTGTGGCGCTAAAAAAAACCACAAGCCCGGAAAGAAAAGCAATTTTCCCCAAGGCCGATTCAATACCGAATTGGGGCAGGGCGGCAATACTTAACAGTAAAATAATTTGTGTAAGCAGCAACCAGCCGCGCCGCAACCCCAACAGGGGCAGTTGCATGCGGTCCAGCACGGGGGCCCAAAGAAATTTAATGTTGTAAAACAGCTGAATAATGGCAAACAAGCCAATTTCTTTTAAACCCACGCCCTCGGTGCGCAACCAGGCGGGTACCAGGGTAACGAGAATATACAAAGGCAGGCCAGAGCTAAAGCCGGTGAAAACACAAATAAGGGTGCGGCGATTGAGAACGGAAGACCAAAATGTAGAAGGCAAGGGCGCTTAACTCTGTGTTTTTCTTAGCGAGTGACGGTGTGGTGAAGGCAACAGCCACGCCAAGTGTAGGTAGTTTGTGAATTATTTGCCATGGCTTTAACTTGCATTTAATTGCTAACAAATTGCCCGGTGGTATTTTAGTTAAATAATTGGCTATAATCCGCGCCAGCGAAAATGCCGCAGCGGTATTTTGTGGTTGTTAAAGCTAACCCCCTCGCTTTCCAGCCGTTGTTTTTGTTCTTTGTACTTAAGGCTATTCTTAGGGAAGGAAAGCTCTCCCCGCGCATTAATTACGCGGTGCCAAGGAATTTTAGTGCCCGTGGGTAATTGGCTTAATACCCGGCCCACTTGGCGTGCGCTGCGGGGGGAACCGGCCAGCCGAGCCACGTCGCCGTAGCTGGCCACCTTGCCGCGGGGGATTTGGTTCACGCAAAGGAACACTGCACTTGCTAAGGAGTGACTGTTTTTATCTGAATTGGAGATGGTTCTTTGCCTTTGCGCGTTGCGCTTGTTTTCGTAAGTATTGGGTTTGTTTATGTACATTCACCGGCCCTGGCAGGTGAAATTGCTTTAAAAAATGGCGATTTACTCAAGGGTGAGCTGCTGGAAATTCAGCAACAGGTGGTCATTTGGCAGTCGCAAAATTTCGGCGACTTAAGCATACCCAAAAGTAATATCATTCGTATAGAGACCAATGCCGCTCTAAAGCTTCAGGGGCTGGC
This sequence comes from Cellvibrionaceae bacterium, assembly GCA_019634095.1. Lineage (GTDB taxonomy): Bacteria > Pseudomonadota > Gammaproteobacteria > Pseudomonadales > Cellvibrionaceae > JAHQVY01. Next base: position 8,670 of record JAHQVY010000032.1, on the reverse strand, counting down.
CCAACCTTGTTACTGGCGCGGCTTAATGGCTGCAGATGCCTTTTTTCAGTGTGCTAAAAAGCGCCGCTCGGTGCCCTTTCTCGCCATTCAGCAAATTTCTCGCTACGAAGAGCATCGCGAAATATCGCGGAGTTTTGTGGGCAAAGTGACCGCTTCGGGTTCGCAGGCCAGCGGTAACCGCGAGGAACAGTCTTGGCTAGTGGATGTCGACTCCAACTACCGCTATACCGATTTTCGCCACGATGTGCGCTATCTATACAGCTTAAAGTCGGTTGCCGAAAGCCCGGAGCAGGCCTTTTACCAGGCGCGCTATGCCTTTAATTGGTTTTTTAACCCGCAAACATACTGGATATGGAGTGTTTCTCAAGAGCGCGACGACGCCAAAAACCTGGAGTTTCGCCGCAGTACCGGTACCGGTATTGGCTACCAGTTTTGGGAGTCGGAGCGGCGGGTGTTGTCTCTGGAGCTTGGCGCCGAGGATGTTACAGAAGAAACCTCGTTGTTTGACCTGGAAACCGGCGTGGAGCAGCGCACCTTAAATAATTTTGGCTCTGTGCGCGTTTCAACCAATTTTACCTACCAGTTGCTTGAGAATGTCACTTTTTACAACCGCAATGTGTTTAACCAGTCGGTTGATGTGCGCCGCGAATGGAAGATACTCACCGACAGCGGTATTAGCCTGCCCTTTGGCTTGGGTATTTCCGCCGATATTAAGCTGCAGTACGAGTTTCAAAATATGCCACCGGGGGAAAACCGCAAAGAGGATACTACCCTGCGTTTGGGGCTAGGCTACAGCTGGTAGCGTTTTGTTAAGTTTTTTACGTAGGGCTTGGTATACTCTGGTTTCATTCTTTTACCCCTTGCAGGTTGGCTTTGCGTTTTCTGTTGGTTTTATTCATTGCTGTACCCATTATCGAAATGATGGTTCTTATTAAGGTGGGGCAATTACTGGGCGCCTTGTCCACCATTGCCCTGGTATTGCTCACGGCTGCCGTGGGCTACGCACTCATTAAACAGCAGGGCTTTGCCACCTTGCAGCGCGCGCAGCAAAAAATCCGCGGCGGCGAAGTGCCGGCCCCAGAAATTGCCGAGGGCCTGTTTCTGGCGGTGGGCGGTGCTCTGCTGCTCACTCCGGGTTTTGTTACCGATGCCCTGGGGTTCTGTTGCCTTATTCCCGCGTTGCGCGCAGGCCTAGTGGCGCGCGGTTTGAAGCGCTTCGTTGCACCTGCATCGCCACCGCCCCCAGCCAGGGGCGATAACGGCGAAACCATTGAAGGTGAATTTCGGCGCGAAAAATAGCTATAGCGCGCCTTGCAAACCCCATTCACTGTAAAAAAATACCTAAATAGGTATTGAATTCCTCAAATCTGCACCCAACTAGGGTTCCACAAGCTGTAAGCCACTTTGTTTGGGCTGATCGCTAAAAAGTCTGCCCGTTTTGGGCGTAACAATCAAAATCAGTGCTCATTCACTATTTGGAGATAATGTCGATGAAAATTCGTCCTTTACACGATCGTGTTGTGGTTCGCCGCAAGGAAGAAGAAGATAAAACTGCTGGTGGAATTGTCCTCCCTGGGTCTGCGAAAGAAAAGCCCAATCAGGGAGAGGTGATTGCCGTCGGCTCTGGTCGCATCCTCGACAGTGGTGAAACTCGTCCTGTGGATGTTAAGAAGGGCGACACCGTTGTGTTTGGCAAGTACGCCGGAAGCGACACTATTGAAATTGACGGCGAAGAGCTAGTCATTCTAAGCGAAAGCGACATCAAAGCCATTATTGAATAAGTTGCTAGCCAACTTAATCTAACCAACTTCAACTTAGTAAATTAACAAATTAAGGACCAAAACTATGGCCGCTAAAGACGTAAAATTTGGTGATGAAGCCCGCCAAAAAATGTTGGCTGGTGTGAACATCCTCGCTGATGCAGTGAAAGTTACCTTGGGCCCCAAAGGCCGCAACGTGGTGCTCGACAAATCTTTCGGTGCGCCCACTGTAACCAAAGACGGTGTTTCGGTTGCCAAAGAAATCGAGCTTACTGACAAATTCGAAAACATGGGTGCGCAAATGGTGAAGGAAGTGGCTTCCAAAGCTTCTGACGACGCCGGTGATGGCACCACCACAGCAACCGTATTGGCGCAAGCCATTGTCAACGAAGGTTTGAAATCGGTTGCCGCTGGCATGAACCCAATGGATTTAAAGCGCGGTATTACTAAAGCTGTTACCGCTGCCGTGGAGTACACCAAAAAATCTGCACAGCCTTGTGAAGACGGCAAATCTATCGCTCAGGTAGGCACCATTTCTGCTAACAGCGATACCCAAGTGGGTGAGATTATTGCTGAAGCAATGGCGAAAGTGGGCAAAGAAGGCGTAATTACTGTTGAAGAAGGCAGCGGCTTGGAAAACGAGCTGGACGTGGTAGAAGGTATGCAGTTCGACCGCGGTTACCTGTCGCCTTACTTCATTACCAACCAAGACAACATGAGTGTGGAGCACGAGACTCCTTACCTTTTGTTGGTAGACAAGAAAATTTCCAATATTCGCGAGTTGCTGCCCGTTTTAGAAGCAGTGCGCGAAGCCGGCAATAAGCCTTTGGTGATTGTTGCAGAAGATGTTGAAGGCGAAGCCCTGGCCACTTTGGTGGTAAACAACATGCGCGGCATTGTTAAAGTGGCTGCCTGTAAAGCCCCCGGCTTTGGCGACCGCCGCAAAGCCATGTTGCAAGATATTGCCATTCTTACTGGCGCCACCGTTATTTCTGAAGAAATTGGCTTAGACCTTGAAACCGCAACCCTAGAGCACCTGGGTCAAGCGAAGCGTTTCACCATGTCTAAAGAAAATAGCGTAATTGTTGACGGTGCCGGCGTAGCGGGTGATATCCAAGCACGTGTTAATCAAATTCGCGCGCAAATCGAGGAGACTTCTTCCGATTACGACCGCGAAAAACTTCAAGAGCGCGTTGCTAAATTAGCTGGCGGTGTTGCGGTTATTAAAGTAGGTGCAGCCACTGAAGTTGAAATGAAAGAAAAGAAAGCCCGAGTTGAAGATGCTCTGCACGCTACTCGCGCAGCGGTAGAAGAGGGCGTAGTACCTGGCGGTGGCACGGCTTTGATTCGCGCAGTTGCCTCTATTGCCGAATTAACTGGCGACAATGAAGATCAGAACGCGGGTATTGCAATTGCTCGTCGCGCTATGGAATTCCCGCTGCGTCAAATTGTGGCTAACGCCGGTGAAGAACCTTCTGTTATTGTCGAAAAAGTCCGTCAGGGCGAGGGCAATATGGGCTTTAATGCAGCTAGCGGTGAATACGGCGACATGCTGGCCATGGGTATTCTCGACCCCGCTAAGGTTACGCGTACCGCTTTGCAAGCCGCGGGTTCGATTGCCGGGTTAATGATTACTACTGAAGCGATGGTAGCAGACGTGCCCGACGACAAGCCTGCAGGCGGCGGCGGTATGCCAGACATGGGCGGCATGGGCGGCATGGGCGGCATGATGTAAGTTTGCCCACTTGGCTATGTTGTAATCAAAAGCGGTCTTCAGGGCCGCTTTTTTGTGTAAAAGCAGCCTGCAGCGGCGACTTAACGGTAAAGCGAATAACGACGTTTATCGGTAAAGCCCGCTAAGCTTTGGTTGTAACGAGGGGAAAGCCCCAAAAACATCGCGCCATTTTGGCTTGTTGTACGGGTGTTTGACAGGGTATATTCCTGTTGGCTGCGAAAATACGCGCAAAAGCTGGCGGTTAACGGCCGTAATTATATTGTGGTTTTGAGCAAGCATTGCTAAAAACACCATTTTTATCGCTTTTGCAATGAATTGTCGTTATGTATTGTTACCTTTGCTGGAGAGTGAGTGAAACTGGTTGCCGCTGTATTGTGGCCCCCAAGTGAGGCGCAACCGGGCGGAATGGCCGCGTTGCCGCAGCTTCGGCGCAGGCCGTGTCCTCTCACGCTTTCTTAACAGTAAGGTGTTAACAGATCCACTTCTCAATAAATAGGAAGATAATTATGGCTTTCGAACTACCTCCTTTGCCTTATGCAAAAAACGCATTAGCCCCCCATATTTCCGAAGAAACCCTGGAATTTCACTACGGCAAGCACCACAAAACCTATGTCGATAAATTGAATGGCTTGGTTTCTGGAACAGAATTTGAAGGTAAAAGCTTGGAAGATGTGGTGAAAAGCTCTTCCGGCGGCATGTTCAACAATGCAGCGCAAATTTGGAACCACACCTTCTATTGGCATTGCTTAAGCCCTAACGGCGGCGGCGAGCCCAGCGGGGCGATTGCCAAAGCAATTAACGCGGCGTTTGGGTCCTTTAGCGAGTTCAAAGAGCAGTTCACCACCTCTGCTGTGAACAATTTTGGCTCGAGCTGGACCTGGCTAGTAAAAAATGCCGATGGCTCGGTGGGCATTGTTAACACCTCCAATGCCGCAACGCCACTAACGGAAGATGCTATTACGCCCGTGTTAACGGTTGATCTTTGGGAGCATGCATATTACATCGATTATCGTAATGCCCGCCCCAAGTACATGGAGGCCTTTTGGGCATTGGTAAATTGGGAATTTGTAAACAAGAACTTTGCTTAAGCCTTGTTTGGTTCCTTTTAAAAAAGCGGGCTGGGAATCAGCCCGCTTTTTTTTCTCAATCTGTTGGCTTTTTTTGCGATAATACGGCGCACTCAACACCACAAGCGCCCATATATAGGGAAAGTTACACAAAAAAACAGCTATTTATAGCAAGCGAGCCCTAAGCGCATGCCAATATAAGCGCCTTATGGGGGCCGAGAGCTCGAGTAAAGAGCCTATTATTTGAAAGCAATGGGGGTTCACAGCACCTAAAGGTTAGTTGTCTCACTCAATTAGGTTGTTGTGTTAAATAGGCGGAGCGTGTTCTGCCAGATCTTATTATGAAAGAAGCGTTATTAATGAACACAGACAGTAAGGAGCCCAAATTGACGGGTATCCGTCCAGATCAAGACGAAATTGCTCGTCACCAGCGGCAAAAAAGCCGTTCTGGTAACTCCACCCGACAAACAGCCGCAGCGGCGCCCAAAAGCCCGCCAGTGATTGTGAAATCGTCCAAGGTTGCCCCCTACGCCATGTTTGTTGCCGCCGTTGGCCTGACATTGGCCGGTTTTACCTTTTGGCAGTTGAGCATGGCGCAGAAATCTCTGTTAGAAGCCGATGCGAGAATCGCCAGTTTGGAAGGTAAACTCGCCATGTCGGACGATGAATCGAACGCATCCATGACTGCGATGCAGGCCAAACTAAAGTGGGCCGATTCGGAAATTCGCAAGTTGTGGGGAGTGTCCTACGATAATAATCGCAAGGCGATTGCCGCGAATAAGGCCAGCTTAGCGGAAGTTAAAGAGGGTTTTAGTACAGTTGATACTAAAATTAAAACGGCGCTAGAAAGCACCAAAACGGAAATTCAGCTGGTTAATGAATTACTCGAAGGGCAGCAGGCCACCTTTGGCGGCATTGAAAAAAGCAACAAAGAGCAAACGGACAAAGTGCGCGAGTTGGATCAAAAACTGGCTAAATTAGAGCGCTTAGAAGATGAGCTTAAGCAACGTGTAGCCACCAACGAAGAAGCCATTAATGCCATTGATGCGTTCCGGCGCAACGTTAACCAGCAGCTGCTGCAAATTCGCGGTAACTAAAAGTGCCGCAGCTACTGCTGCGCTAGCCTTGCGGCCGCGCCCTTGCGACGGTGCCTAGCGGGTAAAGGTTAGTACTGTCGCTCATTCCAGCACTTAAACGGTGCTTTTTTTTTATTCATCGCTTATGTTTCAGTTTGAATGTTATTGTTTTTCTCGAAGGAAACACTAAATGACTACCACAATCCGTCAAGACGACCTGATAGACAGTGTCGCCGATGCCCTGCAGTATATTTCTTACTACCACCCTAAAGATTTTATCGACGCCGTTCACCAGGCTTATCAAAAAGAAATAAACCCGGCGGCGAAAGACGCCATGGCGCAAATTTTAATTAATTCACGTATGTGTGCCCAAGGGCATCGCCCCATTTGCCAAGACACCGGTATTGTTACCGTGTTTGTTAATGTGGGTATGAATACCCAGGTAAAAGGGGATTTAAGTTTCGATGATATGATTAACGAGGGCGTACGCCGCGCTTATCAACACCCAGATAACCTTTTGCGGGCTTCAATTTTGGATGACCCCGATGGCAAGCGCAAAAACACTGGCGATAATACCCCGGCGGTTATTCACTACAAAATGGTGCCCGGCGATACCATAGACGTTCATGTTGCCGCCAAGGGCGGCGGTTCCGAGGCGAAATCTAAATTTGCCATGCTCAACCCCTCGGATTCGGTGGTGGAGTGGGTGCTCAAAATGGTACCCACCATGGGAGCAGGCTGGTGCCCGCCCGGCATGCTGGGTGTAGGTGTGGGCGGCACTGCAGAAAAAGCCATGCTACTGGCGAAAGAAGCGCTGCTCGACCCGATTGATATTCAGGATCTGCGCGAAAAGGGCCCGCAAAACCGCGCCGAAGAATTGCGTTTGGAATTAATGGAAAAAGTGAATGCCCTGGGCATTGGCGCCCAAGGCTTGGGCGGTTTAACCACCGTGCTGGATGTAAAAGTAAAAGACTATGCCAGCCATGCGGCTAACAAAGCCGTGGCCATTATTCCCAACTGTGCGGCAACCCGCCACGCGCACTTTACCTTAAATGGCTCGGGCCCCGCTTTGCAAACACCGCCGAGCATAGAAGATTGGCCCGAGGTGAGCTGGGAGTTGGGCGATAGCGTGCGGCGCGTAAATTTAGACAGCATTAGCAAACAAGATTTGGCGGATTGGCAGCCGGGCGACACCGTATTGCTTTCCGGAAAATTACTCACCGGCCGCGATGCGGCGCACAAGCGCTTGGTGGATATGATTGAAAAAGGTGAAACCTTGCCGGTAGATTTCACTAACCGCTTTATTTATTACGTGGGCCCGGTGGACCCGGTGGGAGACGAAGTGGTTGGACCCGCCGGCCCCACCACCGCAACCCGTATGGATAAATTTACGCGCCAGGTGTTGGAGCAAACGGGTTTAATTGGCATGGTGGGTAAGGCCGAGCGCGGTACCACGGCAATTGAAGCCATTCGCGATAACCAAGCGGTGTATTTAATGGCGGTGGGTGGCGCGGCCTATTTAGTGTCGAAAGCCATTGTTAATTCCAAGGTGGTGGCCTTCGACGATTTGGGTATGGAAGCCATTTACGAGTTAGAAGTAAAAGATATGCCGGTAACGGTGGCGGTGGACACCCGCGGCGAATCGGTTCACCAAACCGGGCCAAAAAAGTGGCAGGCAAAAATTCAAGAGTTAACTATAAAGAGTGCCTAGCTTACTTGGTTAAACCGGCGCTGAGCTTTGCTGGCCTTAAGTTATTAGCCTATGCCGAGGTTAAGGCCATTGCGTCTATCAGCACCTGGGCAGTGGCATTGGCTTTGTTCGCGTGTTCAGTAATATAGCGGCGAAAGCGCCTCGCCCCGTAACAGCCCGCAAATAAACCCAAAATATGCCGCGACATATGCTGCAAACGCGTGCCCTGGCTTATTTGCGCCTCGCAGTAAGCGGCAAATTTCAACAGCACCTCTTCGCGAGTGGGCACTGGGTGTGGGCTGCCAAAAAATTGTTGGTCCACCTCGGCGAGCCAATAGGGGTTCTGATAGGCTTCGCGCCCCACCATAACGCCGTCCACTTTGTTAAGCTGCAGCTGCGCCTGTTGCATCTGGGTAATGCCGCCGTTGAGAATCAGCGTTAATTGTGGCAATTCCTGTTTAAGCTGATACACATGGTGATACATCAGCGGTGGCACTTCGCGATTGGCTTTGGGGCTTAAACCTTTTAGCCAGGCTTTACGGGCGTGCACAATCATGTGCTGGCAGCCGGTTTCCGCTACACAACACACAAAGTGCTTTAAGCCGGCGTAGTCTTCCATATCGTCTACCCCAATGCGGTGTTTTACGCTTACCGGAATGCTGCAGGCCTGTTGCATGGCGGCGACACACTCGGCCACCAGCGCCGGTTCCCGCATTAAAATCGCACCGATCTTGCCTTCCTGTACCCGGTCGCTGGGGCAGCCGCAATTTAAATTCACTTCGTCGTAGCCCCAATCTTCCGCCATTTTGGCGCACTCAGCGAGCGCTTTGGGGTCGCTGCCGCCCAGCTGCAAAGCCAGCGGATGCTCTTCCACATTGAACTGTAAAAAGCGCGCCGCATCGCCGTGCAGCAGTGCGCCCGTGGTTACCATTTCGCTGTACATTCGCGCGTGCTTGGTAAGTAGGCGCCAGAAAAAGCGGCAGTGGCGGTCACTCCAGTCCATCATGGGCGCAATAGAGAAGCGCCAAGGCTCTAAAATTGCCGTGGTTTGCGGGTTTGGCGTTGCATCGAGGAAGGCATTCTTGTGCATCATTTTGTTCTGTTTTTGCCTATTTTATCTGTTTGTCTTGATATTGATTAACAATGACGACAAGCAGCTTTTGGCAATTATATCCGTGTACCCATATATCCAGATACCCACAGTGTTTAATGTTTAGATTTTCTTCTTTAAGGACATGCACTCTTCTAGTCTTCTTTAAGGACATGCGCTCTTCTTTAGGGACATGCACTCTTCTAAAGGGCACTCTGCTTCAGGGACATGCACTCTCTTCTTAAAGGACAT